>CBFHHP010000108.1:0-1028 GCA_965655745.1 uncultured Schleiferiaceae bacterium | reverse complement strand
GATGAAAGTCCCTACGATTTCTTCGGGGCTGGACACGCATCTACCTCATTAAGCGTGCTTACCGGAGCGTGTATTGCAGATGCTGCATCGGGCCACGAGCGCAAGCGCGTGGCGGTGATTGGAGACGGTTCCATGACAGGCGGTCAGAGTTTTGAGGCATTGAATCATTTAGCCACTCTAGCAGGAGATGCGGTGGTAATTCTCAACGACAACGACGGCAGCATAGACCCGACGGTAGGAGCATTGCACGAGAGTAATCGTTATAGCAGTTATATCCAAAGTCTAGGCTGGGAATACAGCTACCTTGCTGAGGGTAATGATGTTTTAGCGCTACTTGAGTCCTTGAAATCGGTCATTGATCGTGGTGGAAAGCAGGTGCTTCACATTCGTACCGTAAAGCCGCATTTAAGCAAGAGTAAATCCTACCAACCAGGAACGACCTTCCAGTGGTGGGCTGCGGAGCAAATGCGTTCGATATTAAAGTCGAACAACAAACTGCGGGTATTCTCTCCGGCGATGTTTGCAAGCAGCGGGTTTGGTCCATTGCGTACAGAATTTCCGGAGCAGTTTATTGATACAGGAATTAACGAGCCGCACACAGTAACTGCCGCGGCCGGTATGGCCGCCGCAGGAGGACATGCTTGTGTTCACATCTATAGTACCTTTTTACAGCGTGCAATGGACCAAGTCATTCACGATATAGCGCTTCAAAACCTACCGGTCATCTTCTTGGTTGATAGAGCGGGTTTGGTCGGTGCCGACGGTCCAACGCACCACGGCGTATTTGATGCAGGTTTTCTATCGGATGTACCAAACGCAACCGTTTGGAATCCACGCAATGGCGACGAACTTCAGGCGATGATGGCAGAAGCCTTTTCGACACAAAATACATTAGAAGGTCCGTTATTTATTCGCTATCCAAAAGCTAAAACGGTTTGTGGTACGGCGGAGAATTTTGAATCAAAGAAGTGGATTTCGCGACTAGGGTCAAATTCTTTACTGCTTTCCACAGGCGCACTCTCTGTCTT
>CBFHHP010000107.1:0-1044 GCA_965655745.1 uncultured Schleiferiaceae bacterium | reverse complement strand
TCACGGTATCGCGATAGATGATGTTGTCCTGACCGCGGTAGCTGCCGTCGACGTCGCTCCATAAATTGGGCACAGAATAGGCGTGATATAAGGCTGTCGCATAAATGGCGCGTTGATTATGAAGGGCGCTTTTTACTTTGCTTTTGGCCAATTCCTTTTCCCATTTTTCTTGGGTTTCTTTAAAAATCTCTTCAAAGTTTCGATTCGCATTTTCCCCAAAGAAGTTTCTCCAAGCACCTTCCTCAGAGGTTCCGCTCATACCTATACTCACTACTGCATCTACACTTTCCTCAGGAAGAGCGAGCCAATATACTCCTGGGGAGAGTTGCCACACAGAATCTGGCGCAGGGAACACTTCGAAGCCAAAGTAAAAATGCTGCTCTCGGGCCCATCCTTCTGAAATTCGACGTCCTTCAAATTTGCCATTACCCAGTGCGCTGAAATCCTGTTTTAATACACGGTCTCGGAAATTTAAATCGACCATGATTCCTGGTGAGCTGTTCGGAGGGTAATGTAACCGCAACTTTCCTATCCTTTCTCCAGCGGTGGCTTCAATTCGGGTTCCGTCGTCCAGTATACAAGCATAGTATCCTGCCTGTGCGTGTTCGTCTTCTTTGAAGAATTTAATATGATCCCCTTCCTTGGTCGGTGTGGAATAAGGCAGCATTAATAGATCGCCGTAATCGCTCACTCCGGTACCGCTGAGGTGGGTACAGGTAAATCCGTACATCGCACTATCTGTGTAGTGGTAACCACTGCATCCGTCCCAACCGTCGTATCGGGTATTAGGGCCCAATTGGATCATCCCAAAGGGCGCCTGCGCACTTGGGTGCGTGTGGCCGTGGCCGCCGGTTCCGATAAATGGATTGATGTCTTTAATAGAGGTCCAATGTGCTTCTTGGGCCGTGGTGGTAAGGCCGAAAAGCAAAGCGGTGATAAGCAGAGTGTTTCGCATGTCCCCAAATTAGGAAATAAGCAGTAAGTTTAAGCAAACACAGAACCCATGTCTCGCAGAAAATTTCTGAAAAACCTCGGTGCCTTAGG
>CBFHHP010000106.1:0-1046 GCA_965655745.1 uncultured Schleiferiaceae bacterium | reverse complement strand
TACATTACAGAACTTATGAAAGAAGTTGTCATCGTTAGTGCAGTCCGAACGCCAATCGGGAGTTTCGGAGGTGCATTAAGCGGGATAAGTGCACCCAAACTAGGTGCAACGGCTATTTCTGCAGCCATTGAAAGAGCAGGAATTCAACCTAAAGATGTCGAGGAAGTACTGATGGGCAATGTGCTCCAAGCGGGAATTGGTCAAGCGCCAGCACGTCAAGCCGCTATTTACGCAGGGATAGGCGACCACGTTCCATGTACCACCATCAACAAAGTGTGCTCTTCAGGAATGAAGGCCATCATGATGGCTGCACAAAGCATTAAATCGGGCGATGCCGATATCATTATTGCCGGTGGTATGGAAAACATGAGTGCGGTACCCCACTACCTAATGAGCAGCCGTAATGGAGTGAAATTAGGCAATACACCATTGGTTGATGGTTTAGTCAACGACGGATTAACTGATGTCTACAACGACCAACACATGGGTCTCTGTGCCGAATTATGTGCATCAGAGCACAACTTTAGTCGTGAAGATCAAGATGCTTTCGCATTGGAAAGTTACCGCCGCAGTGCAGCCGCCTGGGAAGCTGGAAAATTCGCTCAGGAAGTTGTCCCTGTAGCAGTACCTCAGCGCCGTGGAGACGATATAATCGTGGATACTGACGAAGACTTTTCCAAAGTGCGCCACGACAAGGTGCCTGCCTTACGTCCAGTTTTTAAAAAGGACGGTACTATTACAGCGGCAAATGCCTCCAACATCAACGATGGCGCTTGTGCCATGGTCATTATGAGTGCAGATAAAGCAGTGGAGATGGGTTTGAATCCAATCGCCAAGATTACAGGGTATGCAGATGCTGCGCATGAACCAGAGTGGTTTACCACAGCTCCAGCGAAGGCCCTACCCAAGGCGCTAGCGAAGGCAGGTGTAGATCAAAATAATGTCGATTACTTTGAATTTAACGAAGCATTTTCTGTAGTTGGCTTGGCCAACATGAAAATCCTCGGGCTCGATGCGTCAAAAGTGAACGTTAACGGCGGTGCGGT
>CBFHHP010000105.1:0-1046 GCA_965655745.1 uncultured Schleiferiaceae bacterium | reverse complement strand
GAACTTTCTGAAGTAGTGTTATTGCGTCCAATTCTTAGGTCTATTTATGGGACCATAAGTGTATTTAAGATCTCTGTAACGATGGCGTCTTGAGTGAGTTCCTCGGCCTCTGCTTCGTAGCTAAGGCCAATGCGGTGACGCAGCACGGAAGGCGCTACGGCGCGAACATCTTCAGGGATAACGAAGCCGCGATGTCTCAGGAATGCATGACATTTAGCAGCCTTTGCCAAGGCGATAGAACCACGCGGTGAGGCGCCAAAACTTATTTTGTTGTCGAGTCCAGTGATGTTGAATTTATCCGGGAAACGGGTGGCGAATACAATATCGAGGATGTAGGATTCGATCTTCTCGTCCATGTATATACTGTCGACTGCTTTACGAGCATTCAAGATTTGATCTGTACTAACTACTGCGTTTAGGGTGGCTAATCCACCTTGGAGTTGGTTGCGCATGATGGTGCGTTCGTCTTCACGCTCTGGGTAGGTGAGGGTTACCTTGAGCAGAAAGCGGTCCATCTGTGCTTCAGGAAGCGGGTAGGTACCTTCTTGTTCAACCGGGTTCTGCGTGGCCATTACCAAGAACGGCTTTGGCAGCGGATAACTGTTTTCGCCAAGGGTTACTTGTCGCTCTTGCATGGCTTCAAGCAGGGCGCTCTGTACCTTGGCCGGAGCGCGGTTGATTTCATCTGCCAAAACAAAGTTGCTAAAGATGGGCCCTTGTTTGGTTTCAAACTTGTGCTCCTTCATGTTGTAGATCTGCGTACCCACAACATCTGAAGGGAGCAGGTCAGGTGTGAATTGGACCCTAGAGAAAGAAGCTCCAATGGTTTTACTGAGGCTGTTGATGGCTAGTGTTTTTGCCAATCCAGGCACACCTTCGAGCAAAATATGACCGTCGGCAAGGAGTCCGATGAGCAATCCTTCGACCATGCCCTTTTGTCCAACAATAACCTTACTTAATTCGCTTTGCAGTAGATCGATAAAGGCGCTTTCGTTTTTTATCGATTCGTTCAATGCAACAATATCTGGCGCAGTTTCCATACGTAT
>CBFHHP010000104.1:0-1046 GCA_965655745.1 uncultured Schleiferiaceae bacterium | reverse complement strand
ATTCTGGGAGGGAGGACTGATGGACTACACCAACGTCAACCTTGGCAAGCTTTTGATGCTGCAGGACACCACTTGAATGCTGTGGTTATAAATCCAGATTCGTCCACTGTTCATTGGGCGCCATTAAGTGGACTCAATAATGACACACTCGTGGCTCAATTGAGTGGAACAAACGCAAATTTTACGCAGGTTGGCGACTACCTATTTATTGTCGGCGGTTACGGCTTGTCCGCTGAGTCCGTTCATATTACCCACCCCATGTTGACTGTTGTAGATGTGCCTTCTGCCATTGCTTCAATCAAATCCAACGGCACACTGGACAGCACAGATTTTGCCGTGTTTACAGATGAAGACTTCGCGGTAACCGGAGGGAAACTTATGCACCTAAACGGTACGTTTTGGTTGGTTGGCGGCCATCGTTTCGACGGTCAATATAATCCTATGGGACACAACACCTACACCCAAAGCTACACAGAAGAAATTTTGCCTTTTACCGTCAGCGGCGCCTTCCCTAATTTGACCGTTTCGAAATTGGATCCTATCAAAGATACTGACGAGTTGCACCGTCGGGACTACAATGTGACTTACATGACAGACGGTTCGGACTACTACTTCAACATTTGGTCGGGAGTGTTTCAAAAAACTGCGAATTTACCCTACCTCAATGCTGTAGAGATTCACGACACCACATTGACTTCCGTTCCCAATTTTAGCCAATACCTCAACCATTACCATTGCCCGTCGCTGTCGCTTTACGGACAGAGTCAAAGCGCTATGTACACTGTATTCTTTGGAGGTATTGCACAGTATTATTATTCAAACGGGACCATGATACAAGACAACAATGTTCCATTCGTCAACACCATAGGTATCGTTGAAAATCGAGGCGGCACCTATTCGGAAACGAAGTCCTCGGTCACAATGCCTGGACTCTTGGGTGCAGGTGCAGAGTTCTTTTTAGACGAGGAGTTAGTGCAAAACCACCACATACTGCAGGCCGACTCTATTGGTACAGACACCACGTGGACAGGATACATTTACGGCGG
>CBFHHP010000103.1:0-1072 GCA_965655745.1 uncultured Schleiferiaceae bacterium | reverse complement strand
ATAGAATTGGCTTTATAAACCACAGATTGTGGAATGCCTAAGAGTGCAATTTCTAACGATGCTGTGCCACTACAAGTCAAGGCATATTCCGATCCTACCGCAGCCTCTACGAGCGAACAGTCTTCAATAACCAGGTTGCCTGGAAGTTGCATGTAGGGCCAGCTTCCTCGCACTGAGGGGGCTCGCACCACATGAAAACGGTGTTCTGGAAGGGCTTGAGCCAATGCTATAAACTCGGGCATCAAGCGCTTAATTTCTTGCATGCGAGAACCAGGGAGCAATACAACTTTCTTGCTGCCCTCCTCGTACAAATTCTCATTGGCGTACTTAAGAAGCAATGGATTGCCTACATAGTGCACCTCATGGCCCCTCGCTGCATACCAATGCTCCTCAAAAGGCAATATGCTCAAAATAACATCGCTGTGTTCGGTCAGCGGTTTCAACCTACTCTCCTTCCAAGCCCAAATCTTTGGTGGTATGTAATACACCACCCGAATGCCTTGAGACTTCGCCCATTTGGCAATACGTAAGTTAAATCCTGCGTAATCCACTAGGATGAGAACCTCTGGCTGAAATGCAGCGATATCCTTTTTTACTTCCTGTACTTGTTTATAAATGGTAGTTGCTTTTAAAACAACTTCAACGAAACCCATAAGAGGCTTCCCAGGCAAATCAAAAACCTGTCTCATACCTGCTTCCGACATGTGGGTGCCTCCCCATCCTGCTTGATCTACTTCTGGAACAGCATCTTTCAAAGCGCGCACTAAAGCTGCCGCTTGAATATCGCCCGAGGGCTCCCCCGCTATCCAGAATACCTTCATTACCTCAGAATGAATTGAAACAGGATGATTGCCGCTACACTCGGCAAACAGCTCAAAAGTATCCCGCGAGCTACGCGGTCTTTTTCAAAATTTATGGCCGTAAAAAACAGAATGGCATTGATAATGACACCAAAAGTAATGGCGCGCATAACGACCAATCGCCACGCTGGATTTCCAAGGTCACCTACATCCGCGAGCATCGGATAATTATCTAAAGCAATTGCAATACTAAAAACAGGTGCGCCAATGCC
>CBFHHP010000102.1:0-1075 GCA_965655745.1 uncultured Schleiferiaceae bacterium | reverse complement strand
GATGAACTCTATGAGTTGCCTGCGGAGGATTACCGAAGCCTAATGGCATTTTCGCAGCGCGTTGCTCAGAGCTTGAAGCGCGTGGTGCCGTGTAAAAGAATAGGCTCCTTAGTGCTTGGTATGGAAGTGCCGCACGCACATTTACATCTTGTCCCTATAAATGCTGAACATGAATTGAGTTTTGCTAATGCTCAATCGGGACTTTCTAAGGAGGAGATGATCGCACTTGCTCGTGCTATTTCAGACGATCTGGATTCTGTTGAATAAAGGCCTCCCAGCTACCGCCTTTCCCTTTTGCTTTTGGTCGCTTACCGCCTGAACCGTGTTTAGGAGCCGGTATGCCGCTTGTCTGTGAATGATGACACACGGCTGCCGCGAGGGCATCCGAGGCATCTAGGTATTTGTGACTCACACCAGGATACATACTTTGTAGCATGCCACTCACTTGCTCTTTACTGGCATTTCCGTTTCCTACAATACTTTGCTTAATTAAGCGAGGACTGTATTCAAAAACGGGAATTTTTTTAGAAAGTGCTGTAGCCATACAAACGCCTTGAGCGCGGCCAAGTTTCAACATTGACTGCACGTTCTTGCCAAAGAACGGCGCTTCAAGAGCCATTTCATCAGGCTTGTACAGTTCAACGACCTTGCTGAGTTCTTCAAAAATATGTGATAATCTTGTATAGTGATCAAGCTTGGCATTGAACTTCAATACATCAAGTACTACGGGCTGGGCCTTACCTTTTACAATATGAATAACACTGTAGCCCATAACTACAGTTCCGGGATCGACTCCTAGAATTACTTTTTCTATAGCCAGAGATTCTCCCATATTAAATCATTAACCCAACAATAGCAGCTGTATAGAGAGAGGCAACAGTCCCGGCGATAAGCGCCTTGATACTGAGTTCACTTAGGTCTTTACGTCTTGAAGGTGCAATAGTGCCAATTCCCCCAATCTGTATTCCAATACTGGCAATATTTGCGAATCCACAAAGCATGTACGTACTCAGGGTAATTGAACGCTCTGAGGCGAAAAGCCCATCATTCTTCATTTCGGTCAAGCTCACGTAAG
>CBFHHP010000101.1:0-1081 GCA_965655745.1 uncultured Schleiferiaceae bacterium | reverse complement strand
TAGAGTAAATGCAAACCAATTTTCATTCAAGCTTTTCATAGCGTATTTATTTTGAGAGTTCTAAGGTACAAACTCGTAGAATATGGTCGTTTGCAAAAACTTAACCTTAGAGTGCGGATTCAAGTCGTTAAAATTCAATAACTTACAAGAGAACAAATCTGAAACGTTATGAAAAAACTACTATTGACGGCTTTAGCCGTAGGGGTAACGAACATGGCATTCTTTGCCTTGGGCGGCCCACTTTATTACAATGCAGCCGTTGAGGCGCAGAAGTCTTCTTTCCCAGATGCTGTTAAGGGGTATCCTGAGGCATCTTTTGCATTAATCATGATTGTGGCACTGAGTGTGCTTTTTGCACTTGCTTTGGAACACTTTAAGGCGGATTCGCTCCGTAAAGGCATTCAATACGGTGCCTCAATCATGGGCGGTCTTTTCTTGGTTATGAATATGCAGATGCTCGGTATGTACAATCTGATTGACGTGAATTTTGCAATCACTGACACGATAATTAGTGCAGTGATGGGCGGCATTATGGGCGCTGTTGCGGTATCAGTAATGCGCAGAATGGCCTAAAATTCGCTTTTAATCGGGTGAAGTATAGACGCATCCTCTGGGATGCGTTTTTTATTTATTTCTAGGGTAAGCGAATCGAATTTCACCACTAACCACACCGATCAGGCACAAGAACCAAATGAGGATTTCATACCACCTTTGGGTCCAATCAAAAGGAGAGAATAAGACATTGTAGGCAACAGCCAATGTCCAAATAGTAACGATACCACTAAGGAGGCGTTGCAGACGTCTTTGCTGTTTCTTTTTTGCCGTGAGGAAGTTTTCCCCGAGAACATGACTTATTCATTCGTAATGAATGGGCAGAAGGTTCTACCTCATGATTTTCGATGCGCTGTATGGTTCTTTCGGTGAGCCCGGAAGCTTCCGCGAGAGATTTCTGAGTTACTCCTTGTGCGGCACGTGTAGCTTTTATCTGTTCACCTAATTTCATGAGGCACTCCGTTTTCTAACGCGTTAAACACGATGTTCTGAAGTTTTAAAAGCTGATTCCAGGGACCGTTTTTAGCTA
>CBFHHP010000100.1:0-1115 GCA_965655745.1 uncultured Schleiferiaceae bacterium | reverse complement strand
AACCCTCAGCTTTTGCAGCCAGGGGTGTTCACCTTAACCAATAACCGTTCAAGTGTACAAACTGAAGGCAGATCTGCACAGAAAGCCATTCGTTCTCTTTTCGGGACGGCATCTTTCGCGTACAAGAGCATCTATTATTTAGATCTTAGCGCTCGTAACGACTGGTCTTCTACACTACCCGTAGAAAATAACAGTTACTTCTACCCAGCTGCCTCAGCATCTGTGATTGTGTCTGAGATGGCCGATCTCGGTAATATTAGTTTCTTAAAGGTTCGTGCTGCATTGGCGCAAGTGGGATCAGATACGGACCCGTATCTTTTAAATAACACCTACAGTCCATCAGCAATGTTTGGTGGCTACCCTGCATTTGGAGTAAACCTGTTTGCTACCAATCCAAACCTTCGTCCGGAGCGCACTACCTCAAGTGAATTGGGTATTGACGCTCGCTTTGCGAAAGGGAGATTTGGTGTAGACCTCGCAGTTTACGACATGACTACAGAAGATCAGATCATCTATCTACCTGTTGCATCTTCAACGGGGCGTACCAGTCGTCTTGCCAATGGCGGCGCTATTCGCAATACAGGTATGGAGTTACAACTTTACGGGGATATTGTAAAATCGAGTGGCTTCACTTGGAACTCCAGAATAAACGTGGGCGCTAACCGCGCTGTTGTTACTGAGCTTCCAGACGGTGTGAGCGGCGGGTACCCAATTGTATCAAGTATGTTCCCAAATGACGGTGGTACTGCCGGATTGGAATACGTTGCTGTCGAAGGTGAACTACTTGGACTATTGAAAGGACTCACCTTCGAACGTGATGCCGACGGCAACATTATTCATGAAAATGGCTATCCTGTTGTAAGCGAAGAAAAAAGCACCATTGGCTCTTACCAGCCAAAAGCTCGGGTTGGATGGATGAACAGTTTTAGCGCAGGTAATTGGCAAGCAAACATATTACTTGACGGTCAGATTGGCGGATTGATTTATTCACGTTCGCACACCCTGCATAACACTGCGGGTAACCTTGTGAACGATAATGATCCATATTTAGACATGAATGCTATTGACGGTCGTATGATTTATGATGTTAGCTACGACGCCTCGGGTAATCCCGT
>CBFHHP010000099.1:0-1131 GCA_965655745.1 uncultured Schleiferiaceae bacterium | reverse complement strand
AATACCGGTTGGCCATTTGGTGAATACACCTACGGTAGCGCTTTGGGATTCTCTGTTGCAAACACGCCTTTGATGATCGGTGTGCTTTGGTGGCTTTTGATTCGCTCCATGTATGATGTGTTGTCGGTCAAGATTTCCTCGGTATGGACCAAATCTTTATTGGTAGGTGTTGCGATGACTGCTATGGATGTTCTGATCGAGCCAGTAGCTATTGAGTTGAATTTTTGGAGTTGGAAAGGTGTTACTGTCCCAATGTCGAATTATGTCGCTTGGTTTGTATTATCTACGCTATTCACCAGAATTACAGCATCGGGTCATGTTAAGAACCCAATGAGTATTTGGGTGCTCATGGTTTTGAACGTATTCTTTACAATTCTTTGTTTGAGGTATTAAAAAAGCCGACGCTTGTAGCGCCGACTGCACAGTGAGAACTAGAGTAGGGGTCTAGTTTTCTTTTAATTTTTTGATCTCAAGTTCAAGCGCCTCTATTTGCGCTTCGACCGCCTCAGATTCAAAGTAGTCGATTTCTTCGCAGTCCATGCACACTAAACCGCGACGCTCCATTTTCCAAGTGTGCCCAATCATTTCGCCGTCCCACATGTTATGGACGTTTTCAATGCCGTACAATAGATTTTCAACACTTGGATCTAAGTACACTTCACTACCTAAGGGGAGATACAATGTTACTTCCAGCTCTTGACCTCGGTACAAGGCCTGCTCAGGTACGGTGAAATATTCGCTCAGGCTCATAACAGGTCCAACTTGCTCGAAAGGATAATCGAACTGCATAGCACGTTTTCGAGCATCTGAATTACTCGAGCCTCTTGCGCGATGTTTCATAGACAATGAAGCCGATGGGTCAAAAGACTTCTTAATGTTTAGTTTAACATTTTCGATTCGGAGATTGTCGTCGTCTATTTCGAAGAGAAAACCATCGGATTCTTCAAGTAATTCGGTACGGAGATCAAAAGAGCTTCCTTGCAGTTCTACAGTTCTCATTTCTGTGGTGCTCACTTTGAAACTGCTAAGGACATTACCTCCTGCATACAAGAGTAATGCAAGTCCTATAAAGAAACTGGTCCCACCAACAAT
This sequence comes from uncultured Schleiferiaceae bacterium, assembly GCA_965655745.1. Lineage (GTDB taxonomy): Bacteria > Bacteroidota > Bacteroidia > Flavobacteriales > Schleiferiaceae > UBA10364. The sequence continues at coordinate 39 of CBFHHP010000099.1, read as the reverse complement.
ATTGACTAATCTCCCATTAGCCAATGGCTTTCTAAGGGC
>CBFHHP010000098.1:0-1160 GCA_965655745.1 uncultured Schleiferiaceae bacterium | reverse complement strand
ATTTATGAAGATGCCCACATTTTCGCGCCAAACTTGCATGCTATGGGATTAATGACAGCGCGCGATTACAACAGCTACAAAGGGTTGTTTGACATCATGGAGAAAAACCTGCAAGCGCCGGATTTGCTTATTTACCTGCGTGCGTCTGTTCCTACCTTGGTTGACCATATTCAAAAGCGCGGTCGCGATTACGAAAACAGTATTCGCATTGATTACCTGAGAAGATTAAATGAGCGCTATGAAGCTTGGATAAATACCTACGACAAAGGCAAGGTATTGATCATTAATGTAGACAAGAACAATTTCCCAGAAAACCCTGAAGATCTAGGAGAAATCATCCAGCAGATTGACTCAGAGATGAACGGCCTGTTCTAAGACTTTCAAAATATTTTCAGAAGCCCCCTTTTGACTCAGCACCCATTGCTGAGCCTCGCTGCCTTTTGCAGTAAACTCACTCGTTCCGATACGCTGAAGGTATTGACGGTATGACGACTCATTTTGCGCCGGAATGAGATAGCCCAATTCAACGAGTTCGTGATTCTCGGCAATCTTTTGCCAATTCGGCCCACTCGCCGCAATCTTTCCCTGAACCGTAGCCTCAAGGACATTATGAGTTGCTTTGCCGTAACCTCCACCTATGATGACTCCATCGGCCAAAGAGTAAAGGCTAGATAGAACGCCAAATTCAGGGATCATTAAGAGTGAGGTCGCTTTAGGATTGTCCGTGGTGGAATTCGCGGTATCATCTTTTGTAAACTGAGAAAAAGCGCTTTTCATCGCCTCACCTTCATCTATTTCGTGCGGCACAACCCATGTGGAAAACCCGCTTAAATCCAGACCATTCAACGCCTTGCAATCTTCGAGATGTGCGCTCCCAATAAGCAAGATGGGTTTCTGCTGCGACTTCTTCCAGGCTACAAACTTCTCGATCCAAGCCTTACCCGCTAATGAAGCCGCATAATCATATTTTGGATTGCCTAAGACTTCAGAATGTATACCCGCCAAACTCATATTGGCCGCATCCTGCTCTGAGACCACACCCCAAGTTTGTATACCCTCCTTGTACACCTTTCGGATGAAGGGTAACGTTCTGTGCAGATACCAAGGTGTTTTGGGCGCACTCATAGCCATCACTGCACTTGGTATGCCTCTTTTACGCA
>CBFHHP010000097.1:0-1172 GCA_965655745.1 uncultured Schleiferiaceae bacterium | reverse complement strand
ACCTGAGTTATTATACCACCGAGTGAATGAGGTTGTATCTCGTAGATTAGGCTTCTAGTAACTTTAAGAAAGCGTCTCTATCGCTTTGAAGTGTAAACCACTGCGCATTTTCAGCCTTGAGTTCAAGCCATTGCATACCTAAAAGGTTCGCATCGTTTGGAATGAGTGCCCATTGCTGTTCATTTGCCTCAGCGCTACTGGTAAAGTAATTCAACAGTAGTTGCTCTTGCGGCTTGAATCTCGAAGCGAAGCACTCTGTAGGGGTAAAAAAATGCCTGTATGCTAACTTTTCACTTGAAGAAAACTCTTCAGCGATTTCTCTGTGGATACACTCAAGGAGCCCTTCGCCTAATTCTAGTCCTCCGCCTGGAAACTTATTCAGATCAACGCCTTGCCACCGCTCATTCATCACCAGGATTCTGTTTTGTTTTGAACGTATGAGCACATAACAGCGTGCATTGAATCTTATCATCTCTTCCATGCGCGCGTCATCTCTCTCTTGCGGGGGGGACCAGGCAGCGCCTCTACCTCTAATCCGACAGACTTCATCGTTCTTTTTACAACGCCTTTGGCACAATAGGTGACCAAAGCGCCTCCCGGTAATAGAGCATCATACATGGTTTGAAAGACTTCTTCTGACCAAAGCTCAGGCTGTGCAGAAGGGGCAAAGGCATCAAAATAGATAAGGTCAAACGAGGGGCGATCAGTTTTGAAATTTCTCAAGTCTTCTGTGCTGAGTTCAAACGTAAACCCTTTCTCAATGACGGTAGGTTTACCTGCCCCGACCTTGAGTATTTTGGCCTCCTTCTCATGACCTAGTATTTCAATCTCATTTACCTCTTCAACATTGAGCGGGAATTTCTCCAAAGCGAAGTAACGAATGTTTCGTTTACCCTTTTGTTCCAAGGTAAGACGAGCATTCAAGGCGGTGCCAAGCCCGATTTCAAGAATAGAGACTTCTTCTTTGTCAAAGGCTAATAGACCAGCATCAATGAACACGTGCTGACTTTCGGTCATTGCGCCGTGGATGCTGTGGTAGTGTTCATCTAGTTCAGGAACCCATATGGTCAAACTGCCGTCTGATGAGGTAGTAAAGTTCCTTGGACTAGCTTTCATTATTGAACGTAGAGTTTTTCGATGCGAGGAATAGGTCCTTGGCAGAAGTTCATATG
>CBFHHP010000096.1:0-1177 GCA_965655745.1 uncultured Schleiferiaceae bacterium | reverse complement strand
CGATCTTGAGTTTGTTGGAAACATTTGTAAGGCTAACAACATCATCTATGTGGTGGACAATTGTTTTGCAACGCCCTATTTGCAACGCCCGGCGGAATTTGGCGCTGACATCGTCATTCACAGTGCTACTAAATGGATCGACGGCCAAGGTCGTGTGCTTGGCGGTGTAATCGCCGGAAAAAAGGCGCTCGTAGACACCTGCTATGGTTTTATCCGCAGAACGGGTCCTTCCATGAGTCCATTCAATGCGTGGGTGCTAAGCAAGAGTTTAGAAACGTTGGCGGTTCGTATGGACCGTCATTGCAGCAATGCCCTTGCCTTTGCCACATTTTTAGAAACACATCCAGCCGTAGAGCGTGTTATTTACCCTGGGCTTCAGAGCCATCCGCAGTATGAATTGGCCCAAAAGCAAATGAGTGCAGGAGGAGGAATGGTTAGCTGTGTCGTTAAAGGCGGTTTGGAAGAGGCGCGAAACATTCTCAATGGCCTGAACATCTTTTCATTGACCGCCAACCTAGGTGATGCGCGCAGTATTGCGACGCATCCTGCATCTACCACCCATAGCAAAACGCCTAAGGACCTTCGAGAAGCGGTGGGTATTGAAGACGGTCTATTGCGATTTAGCCTTGGATTAGAAACCGTGGAAGATTTGATCGAAGATTTCAGCCAAGCTGCAAAATGATTGCTAAAACACTCCATATTGAACAGCTCACGCTCGAATCAGGGACAACATTGACAGAGGTACCCGTTCAATACCACCAGCGTGGTGTGTGCGACGGTTCAAAACCACTTGTGTGGACCTTCCATGCTTTGACAGCCAACAGCAATCCGGAAGAATGGTGGTCTGGACTCTTTTTAGGTGATGGCATCTATGCGAATTGGGATGTTATTTGTGTGAATATGCTAGGCAGCCCCTACGGTAGTGGCAGCCCATTGACACACGGAGGAATGTCTTTCCCGCTTGTGACCATTCGTGATACTGTCAAGGCGCAACTGGCAGTAGCTTCAGACTTAGGCATTCAGCATATAGACACGCTATTGGGCGGCAGTTGCGGAGGGTACCAAGCCCTTGAATTTGCTCATGCTTTTACTGGTACGATTAACCACAAGGTACTTCTTGCTACAGGTGCCCGTGAGATGCCCTGGAACAAAGCCATCCATGAAGCGATGCGTTTGA
>CBFHHP010000095.1:0-1181 GCA_965655745.1 uncultured Schleiferiaceae bacterium | reverse complement strand
CTTCGCGTTATTGAAATGAACTTCTTACCCGATGTTTACGTGCACTGCGAGACTTGTCAGGGAAAGCGCTTCAACCGCGAAACGCTTGAAGTTCGCTACAAAGGCAAGAGCATCAGTGATGTGCTTGACATGAGTATTGAGGATGCTTTAGGATTTTTCGAACATGTCCCTAAGATCAAGTTAAAACTTAGCACACTTGTCAATGTTGGCCTCGGTTACATACGTCTAGGACAACCGTCGACGACCTTAAGCGGTGGCGAAGCCCAACGCGTAAAATTGGCCACAGAACTTAGTAAGAAGGATACGGGTAATACCATGTATATTCTGGATGAACCGACAACGGGTCTTCATTTTGAAGATGTACGTGTGTTGATGGAAGTGATTCAACAGTTGGTTAAGCAAGGAAATACGGTCTTGATTATTGAGCACAATATGGACGTTATCAAACAAGCGGATCACATTATTGACTTAGGACCAGAAGGTGGTTCAGGAGGAGGTGAAATCGTCGCTACAGGGACGCCAGAGAAAGTCGCGAAAAACAAGGACAGCATCACCGGGCAGTTTCTTGCACCAGAATTAAAATAAGCGTCTTGAAGTCGATACGTTTTATGTACCTTATTGGGTAATAAACCTATTACCTATGAATACAATGAAACGTAAAACCTGGACTGAGATTAAATCCGACGACAGTTGGGCGTTGTTTAAGATCATGTCTGAATTTGTTGAAGGCTATGAAAGCCTGCGCCGCATCGGCCCTTGTGTAAGCATCTTTGGATCTGCAAGAACGGATGCTACTGAGCCGCAATACCTTCAAGCGGCGACAGATATCGCTGAGAAGCTGACGAAAAAGGGCTTTGGCATCATTACAGGTGGCGGTCCTGGTATTATGGAAGCTGCCAATAAGGGTGCCCAAAAAGGATCTGGACCAAGCGTTGGACTGAACATCGATTTGCCCTTTGAGCAGAGCAGCAATCCATACATCGACCCGGATAAAAACTTAAACTTCGACTACTTCTTCGCCCGCAAGGTCATGTTCGTCAAATACAGCCAAGCGTTTGTAGTAATGCCGGGAGGTTTTGGTACCCTAGACGAGTTGTTTGAAGCGATAACGCTGGTGCAAACTGGTAAGATTGACCGCTTCCCTATCATCCTCTACGGCGGAGAGTTCTGGGAAGGCCTGA
>CBFHHP010000094.1:0-1205 GCA_965655745.1 uncultured Schleiferiaceae bacterium | reverse complement strand
GAGGTGCGTGAATTGCGTTAATAACACTGATACACAGTACAGATGCTACCTGAAGCAAAAATATTTGCCGGTCGACATACGATGGATCTCGCTAAGAAAATTGCGGGACAGTACGGTATTCCTATGGGGAATGTTAAAATCACCGAATTTAGTGATGGAGAGTTTTGTCCTTCATTCGAGGAAACAGTGCGTGGTGGACGTGTATTTTTAATTCAGAGCACCAATCCTCCCGCAGATAATTTGATGGAGCTTTTGATGTTGTGTGATGCCGCTAAACGCGCTTCAGCAAAACACATCACAGCGGTGATACCTTACTTCGGCCTTGCCCGTCAGGACAGAAAGGACAAGCCAAGAGTTCCAATAGGCGCGAAGCTAGTGGCTAAAATGCTAATGGCAGCAGGCGCGACTCGTGTTATGACCATGGACCTTCATGCTGATCAGATTCAGGGTTTCTTTGAAGTTCCAGTTGATCATTTGTTCTCTTCAGCACTTTTCATCGAAGATATCGAAGAAATGAAGTTGAACAACCTTTGTATTGCCTCTCCAGATATGGGAGGTGCTAAGCGTGCGCATGCTTACGGTTCTAAACTTGAGGCCGATGTGGTCATCTGTTACAAGGAACGTAAGAAAGCAAACGTAATTGATAAAATGACCGTTATTGGAGATGTGGACGGCAAGAATATCATCCTTGTTGACGATATGGTTGATACTGGCGGTACTCTCTGCAAAGCGGCAGAAATGTTGAAAGAAAAGGGTGCTAAAACAGTTCGCGCTTACTGCACGCACGGCGTACTCAGCGGGCCAGCTCACGAGAGAATTACAAATAGCGCATTGGAAGAATTGGTCATAACCGATACTATTCCACAAACACAAGAAAACCCGAAGATCCGAGTGATCTCAGTTGCTGAAATGTTCGCTCAGGTGATGAAAAAAGTTCACCACCATGAGAGTATTTCAGGACACTTCATAATGTAATACCCGAATAAACAAGATTAAATGAAGTCTGTTGAAATTCAAGGAAATGTAAGAACCGAGATTGGTTCGAAATTCGCAAAAGCAGAGCGTAAAGCAGGAAACGTACCGTGTGTTGTATATGGTGGTGAAGCGCCTATTCACTTTTCTGCGCCTACTCTAGCATTTAGAGGACTTGTATACACTGCGGAAGCAAAGACTGCAAAAATCACAGTGGGAGATACTACTGTAGA
>CBFHHP010000093.1:0-1228 GCA_965655745.1 uncultured Schleiferiaceae bacterium | reverse complement strand
CGTCCAAGAAGATGTGGCTGGTTAGATTTACCTGCACTTAAATACGCTATCGACGTAAATGGCGTTACAGAACTGATGATGATGAAAGCTGATGTTCTTAGTGGTATTGGAAATTTAAAGGTTTGTACCGCCTACCGCTACAAAGGTGAGGTCATTGAACACCTACCTTACAAGCTTGAGGAGGATTTGATTGAGCCGATTTTCACTGAAGTAGCAGGTTGGGATGAAGATCTCACGAAGATGACCTCGGAAGATGAATTCCCTGAGAGCTTTAAATCGTACATCAATTACATTGAGAAAGAAGTAGGTGTGCCGATTTCTTTAATCAGCGTAGGCCCTGACCGAGCGCAAACTATTATGAGAAAATAATTATGAGGGCCTTTCTTTTTGGATGGGCCCTTCTTTTTGTCTGTACCTCTGTAGAGGCACAGACTAAGATTCGTATTCTTAGCTCTGACATTACGGATATCGTTAAGCAGAAAGACGGCTCACGAATTTATTATTTGAGAGGAAACGTTGGCCTTCAACAAGATGTGGCGGTAATGACTTGTGATTCTGCCATATTGATACAGCCTCAAAACGAATTCAAAGCATTCAAAAATGTTCGAATCGTTCAGGCAGACACAACGGTTATCACGGGGAATCGCTTAGACTACGACGGCGAGAGTCGCACATTTACAATAAGCAAGAACGTTCAGTTGACCACCCCATCTTCTCAATTGAATACCAAACAACTCTTTTACGATCGAAAAGGTGCTACCGCCTATTACACTGTTCGTAGTACCCTGTTGAGGAAGTCGTTGGAGTTAACTGCGGACAGAGGGTCTTATAATACAGATTACGAAACGGTATGGTTAAGAGGGAACGTTGAAGCCTTAGATTCAACGTATTCGCTGTATACTGATACGCTTTTGTACTTTCCGAATACCAACAGGTATGAATTTGCAGGGCCTTCTACCCTCCTTAGAGACAGTACCACTATTCTTTGCAGCATCGGCGAATATCTCGCCGAAAGTGCACAGCTCAATCTAGGCCAAGGTGCGAGCATAAGTGCTCCAGGAAATTATATCGAATCTGATTCGATTAGTTATAATCTGAAATCCGAAGCTGGACGCCTTTTTGGTAATGCCCAAGTAGCTGATACTGCTCAAGGTCTTGTTCTTGAATCTGAATTTATCGACTATACCAAGGAACCCAACTTTGTCGACGCTCATTTCCCAGTGTATTA
>CBFHHP010000092.1:0-1238 GCA_965655745.1 uncultured Schleiferiaceae bacterium | reverse complement strand
CAACAGGAATACTGAAATATTCAGGTAAAGCAAACGCGTCAGGTAATCTCCCTGGAAGGCATCGTATTTCGCTCTTTCAAATAAACTGCTCATGAATACTGGTATAGTGGATGCTTAAAGGTATCTGGCTTTACGCCACCTGCGTATTAACAAAAAGCCAAATAACATACCGCCGAGATGGGCAAAATGCGCAATGCCGCTATTGCTAGTTGCAAAACCATTATAGAGTTCTAACAATCCATAACCAATAACGAAATATTTAGCCTTGATCGGGAAGAAGAAATTCAAGTAAATCACTTGGTTGGGGAAGGTCATACCAAAGGCAAGCAGCACGCCGAATACCGCACCTGATGCCCCGACCATAGGAGTGTTCAGGAATCTGTAGACTTCCATCATAGCAGGGTCTTTAAAGACATAACCAGGAGCTAGTAAATCTCTTCCTTCTGTAAGTAGCACCTCTAGATTTTCAAGGCTGATACTTTTAGTTAATGATTGAAATTCATAGGCATTTACGGCAATCTGCAGAGCACTAGCCCCCAATCCTGTAAGCATATAATAGATCAGGAATCTCTGCGATCCCCAGTAATTCTCCATAGCACTGCCCAAGAACCAGAGCATAATCATATTGGAAGCAATGTGACCAATATTTCCATGCATGAACATGTGTGTTACAAGCTGCGAAGGAATAAAACTTTCGCTGGCTGGATAATAGAGACCCATCCACTGGGTGATGTCCACTCCAAATGTGGATCGGAAACTGATCATACCCATAAAGAATAAGCCATTGATAATGAGTAGGTTCTTCACTACTGTGGGCATGAGGCTAAAGCGTTGCTGTGCAATCATATCTTTTAAACAAGATCCTCCTGTTGGAGTTCAGTAATTATTTTTTTGCCGTTCGGCCCAATGCTTGGATTAGCACTGCTGAACAACTGTTCTCTAAGGTGTTCCATGGCTTCTTTATTCACGGTGCCTTTCGCAGATTTTGTGGCCAATTCAAGAGCGAACGCCTTCAGTAGTTTAGATTCACTCACATCTTCCATGTTGCTGAGTTCATCCATAAATCGTTCCATAGCGCCCAATGCCTCATCGGCTGCCAAGACGACAGGTGCACCTACAATTTCCACACTGCTTCGATCGGCACTTAAGTTCCAGTCAAATCCTGTAACGGCAAAGGCGCTTGCATATTCCTCGAGCAAGAGCGCATCGGCAGGGGTAATTTGCATGGTGGCAGGAAA
>CBFHHP010000091.1:0-1274 GCA_965655745.1 uncultured Schleiferiaceae bacterium | reverse complement strand
TTATTGCCCAGTTGAATTACCGAGAGGCGCAAGAGTTGGCAAGTGCCGGTACGGGATTATTAGATCGTGAGGCGTTGGCTTTGGCAGAAGAATTGGGTGTAGAGATCCATATTCGCAGCATACACCAGTCTGCCTCAGGCATAGGCACAGTGATCGATGCCGAAGGTGGGGACAAAGGAATGAAGGCCGTTTCTGCGGTCAGTGATGTTTCCCTTATAAGCATAACCGGTATTGCATTCGAAGGGGTAGCCGGTATTGATGCAACAGCTTTTGGAGCGCTTTCCAACGAAGGCATTAGCGTGAAGCTAGTCAGTCAAGCCTCTAGTGAGCGCAGCCTCGGTCTTGTGGTTTCACAAAAGGATGCCCAGCGTGCCGTCACCGCACTTGAAAAGGCATTTGAAGGTGTTCGTGGGACCGCTATTAAGGCGACTGAAGGATTGACCATACTCAATATTGTCGGTAGACATAATTATGCTCTAGAGCGTGCCATCTATGAGTTAAGACGCAACAATGTTTGGATGCACCTGATTGCCAACAGCGTGGAAGGGCACCAGATCTCCTTGGTCATTCGCGGTACGAATGAGAAGAAAGCATTAGAAGTGGTACACAGTGCCTTGTTGGGCCAGTACAAGCGTTTAAACGTCTTCTGCTTCGGTAAAGGACTGGTTGGAGGCACATTCATTCGTCAGGTCTTGGAGAGCGGCGAGCATGTTAAGGAAAAGCGTCATTTAGACGTTCGCTTAATAGGCATTGCCGATTCCACTAAATCCCTCTTCTCGCCTGAGGGACTAGGTGAGCAGTGGAAAGAGGAGTTGTCGCAAAGTACCACATCTAATGATCCCGTAGCCATCGTTCAGCAGCTCAAAGATTCTGGATTGACCAACCTCGTGGTTGTGGACAACACGGCGGACGAAAACCTCACTTCGTATTACCCGGAATTTGTCAAGGTAGGTTGTGATCTTGTGGCCAGCAATAAGAAGGGAAATGCCCGTGAACAGGCCTTTTACGACGACTTGCGTAAGCTATTAGTCAGAAAGGGTAAAACGTTCAAATACGAAACTAACGTAGGTGCAGGGCTGCCGCTCGTGGATACCCTTTTGCAATTGCACCACAGCCACGATAGAATAACACGAATCAAAGGCGTTTTTAGCGGCTCCATGAGTTTCTTGTTCAACACCTTTAGTGCTGGTGATAGAAACTTTACGGATGTGTTGAACGAAGCCCAAAGCAGCGGTTTTACAGAGCCTGATCCACGCGAAGACCTTAATGGCATG
>CBFHHP010000090.1:0-1303 GCA_965655745.1 uncultured Schleiferiaceae bacterium | reverse complement strand
TGGTACTGCTGCGTAATAGCGGTGATATCGTCCGGGTGACCTTGGATGGCCGTGCGGTGCAAATAGTGCAAGATGCCGCGCTTTCCGCCCATCTCTTCACCGCCTCCCGCCCGACCTGGACCGCCGTGCTTCATGAGCGGCATCGGCGAACCGTGACCAGTACTTTCCTTGGCCATCTTTTCGTTGATGATGTGAATACGGCCGTTGTAGGCAGCCGCTTCGGAAGTAAATGCAACAATATCAGAAGTGTTCTTACTCACAAACGAAGTCACCAAAGAACCGCGTCCCATAGCAGTCAACTGGACCGCCTCATCAATGGTCTTGTACGGCATCAAAGTGCTCACAGGACCGAACGGCTCCACCTCGTGGACCTTGGTATTGGCAAATGGATCTCTATTCACAAACAGTTTTGGCGTGTAGAACGCACCTGCATCTGTCGCACCCACAAGGTCGAGGTCTAGATTAAAGACCAATTCCTGTTCAGCCATCAGCTTGTTCATCTCCGCCTCTACACGACCGATCTGATCGTGCGTCGCTAAAGCACCCATGCGTACACCCTCGGCTTGAGGATCACCAATTACGGTCTTTTGCAAACGCGCAATGACTGCTTGTTGAACCGACGGCAACAAATGTTCTGGTACCATGGCGCGGCGAATAGCGGTACATTTCTGTCCGGCTTTCACCGTCATTTCGTTCGCTAATTCTCGCACAAATAGGGCAAATTCCGGATCTTCAGTGGTCACATCTGGGCCTAGCACCGCAGCGTTCAAACTATCTGCTTCCAGGTTAAACGGCACCGAACGCTCGTTCAAATGAGGAAGGCCGCGCAACACCTGACCGGTAGCTGCAGAACCCGTGAAGGTCACGATGTCTTGGAAATCGACGTGGTCAAGAATGCCGCGTCCCTTACCGCTCACAAGTTGAAGCGCACCTTCCGGTAAAATACCGCTGTTGATGATGGCCTTCACCATCGCTTCGGTGAGGTAGGAAGTGTATTCCGACGGCTTCACTACAGCAGGAACACCCGCCATTAGGTTGACCGCGATTTTTTCGAGCATCCCCCAAATAGGGAAGTTAAATGCATTGATGTGGACCGCTACCCCAGGTTTTGGGACCATGATGTGGTGGCCGATGAACGTACCCTCTTTCGACAATCGGGCCAGGTCGCCATCCACGTAGTAAGGAAGGTCCGGGAATTGGCGTCTGAGGGACGCGTTGGCAAATAGGTTGCCTATTCCCCCTTCAATATCAATCCAGCTGTCCACTTTAGTTGCCCCAGTGGCCCAACTCACATCATAGAATT
>CBFHHP010000089.1:0-1330 GCA_965655745.1 uncultured Schleiferiaceae bacterium | reverse complement strand
TGAAGCAACGCCACTACTACTAATATGGGGAACCACGAAGGCTTGAGCCATTTACGAATCAAAAAAGCTAAACCAAAAGCATTGGCAGCATGTGCTGAAAAAAATCCATAAGGTGAACAATGAACAAGGATACGGATTCCTTCGAATTCTTCTTGACAGGGTCTTGGTCGAGCGATCCATTCTTTGAAGAGGCCCGCACCTTGGTCCCAAATAAGGACACCAACTATGCTTAGCGCTATTCGGAAAAGCCAAGTACTGTGATTTGGCGCAGATTTAATCAGACGTGCAAGAATGACCACATATAATGGAATCCATGTGACAGTTTTTGTGACAGCCAACCAAAAGGTATCGCTCGAAGCAGGAAAAAGTGAGTTCAGGCTTAGAAAAACCTGCTCATCTAATTCTAATATTCCCGCCAACAGGCTCATTAGGCGTCGGTATTAAGTGCCGCCCAGATTTGATCTTTCAGGGTCATGATATTCATTCCTGTGACCGATGAAATAAATAAGTGGGGAATATCTGAGGGAAGCTGTGCCGCGATCTCAGACTGCATCTCCTCGTCCAACATATCGGACTTCGTGATGGCTAAAATTCGATCCTTGTCGGCCAGTTCTGGATTATATGCCACCAATTCATTCAGTAAGATCTCGTATTCCTTATTGTAATCTTCCGCATCTGCAGGAACCATGAACAGTAGTAGTGCATTGCGCTCAATGTGACGCAGGAATCGGTACCCCAACCCTTTGCCTTCAGAAGCGCCCTCGATAATCCCAGGGATATCTGCCATTACAAATGAACGGTAGTCTCTGTAGTTGACCATACCCAAGTTTGGTACCAATGTGGTAAATGGATAATTCGCAATTTCAGGCTTTGCAGCACTGACCACACTCAGCAGAGTGCTCTTCCCTGCGTTTGGAAATCCTACAAGACCGACATCAGCCAAAACTTTAAGCTCTAGGATGAACCAACCCTCTACAGGGTCCTCGCCGGGTTGCGCGAAGCGTGGTGTTTGAAACGTGGCCGATTTAAAATGCACATTCCCAAGACCGCCTCGGCCTCCTTTTACAAGAATCTTCTCCTCGCCGTCTTCAGTAATTTCAAAAAGAATCTCGCCAGTTTCCTCGTCTTTGGCCACCGTTCCTAAAGGAACATCAATGTACCGGTCTTCACCGTTAGCACCAGTCTTCTCTTGACCTGAGCCATTTTCTCCGGAAGAAGCCTTAATGTGCTTTTGGTATTTCAAAGGCAGCAAAGTCCACATCTGCGCATTACCACGCACAATTACGTGACCGCCACGACCGCCGTCGCCGCCGTCTGGACCGCCCTTAGA
>CBFHHP010000088.1:0-1372 GCA_965655745.1 uncultured Schleiferiaceae bacterium | reverse complement strand
CTATGGGATGCATTCATAGCATATCCTACCACACGAGCACTTCTACCTGCCCCTAAAAAACAGGCAATGTGTCCGTAGGTGGTAACCTTTCCAGCTGGAATAAGACGCACTACTTTGTAGACCCTATCGAAGAATTCGCTTGCCATTACTTGCTCAATCTCGCCATGGCCTCTTCTATGCCGTCTAGTTTAAAGCGTAGGTAGGTGATGGCCTTACCCTGGTTGAGCCAAATGGTCTCGTAGTGCGTGATGACATCGAAAAGGATGCCTTCGTTGGGCTTGATTTGTTTGTAGATGTCGTGATACGCTTCCTCAATTTCGAGACCGAGCATATGAACGATACCGTGCGTATACCCGTGCAGATACTCGCTATCACATTTCAGGTTGACCGTGCCCCCGGGCTTTAAGAATTTAGCATACTTCAAGAGGTATTGCGGATGTGTTAGTCTATGTTTAGCGCGGTTGTGCTTAATCTGAGGGTCTGGGAAAGTGATCCAGATTTCGTCCACTTCATTTTCCCCAAAACAATGCTCTATAAAGTCAATTCTCGTGCGTAAAAAGGCCACATTATGCAGTCCTTCTTCGGTAGCGGTTTTCGCACCTCTCCACATGCGAGCGCCCTTAATGTCGACACCAATATGGTTCTTATCAGGAGTTCTTCGGGCCAATTCCACAGTGTATTCACCCTTGCCACAACCGAGCTCTAACACCAGGCCGTTACCATTGGAAAATTGGTCCTTTGCCCAAGTTCCCTTCAAAGGAAGGCCACTGCGTGCTTCTTCTGTAGTCGGTTGCACGACATTGTGCATCTCTTCGTTTTCGCGAAACTTGCGGAGTTTATCTTTTCCCATGGCGCAAACTTAAGACCTTGCCGGATTAATTTTCCTTCCAATTTGAAAAAGGATTTTCACTCAGGTAAGAATTAAAGTACCTAGGGTCATCACTAACTTCAGGTCCAATCCAAGACGGTAGAACAATCTGCTCGTCTTCCGACTGTAACTCTACTTCCGCAAGCACAAGCCCAAGATTGGCGCCTTCAAAGACATCAATCTCCCAAACATGACCGTCTGCCTTAACGATGTGCCGGGTTTTTTCGATTGGCGCATTGGCACTTAGCTTCAGTAGCTCCAAGGCTTCCTCCATGGGAACTTCGTATTCAAACTCAACCCTTGAGATGCCTGTTGTCTTTCCTTTGATGGTGAGAAAAGCACGCTGGTCGCTGATTCTTATACGAACGGTCGGCCCTGGTGAAGAGGCCAGGTACCCTTGCCTCAAGACACGGGACCGTACGACCTGGGATTTCCAAGAATCGTCTTTTAAGAGGAATTTTCTTTCTATTTCTAGGGCCATCAGAACGGAATTGGTGCTGTAAT
>CBFHHP010000087.1:0-1438 GCA_965655745.1 uncultured Schleiferiaceae bacterium | reverse complement strand
CTAGCCAACAGAACCACCGACGAGTTCCACCAAGACCCCTCAGGTCCAGTCAACGACCTCATCAAAAAAGTCTTGGATTGGGCTACCGCGTAATGATAGCCTTGCTCCTATTCCCACTGCTCCTCTAAATAGATAGATTCGGGTAGAGCGCCATCCTTTCTATATCCTTTGTCGTAATAGTCGCTTACCCTTCTGTTCTCCCTGAAAAAAGCATCTGAATAGAGCCCTATATCGGTGGCGATCCATTTGTTGTGGTATTGCTTCCAGCCAAAGCCAAAGTTTTGTCCCCATTGCAAGAGGTACACCCCCATGTTTTCTTGCCTATCTATGCTCACCACCTGCCTAAACATTAACCGAATACCCTAGAAGTCGTACTCGAACACTACATACCCCACAAGCAGTTGTACCGTGCCGTCCTCAAGCACACTGGCACCTAATGGATGAAGTTCAAAATCGAACCCTGTACCTATATGATCGTACCTAACCCCTGCCCAGATCTGCGAGGCACCGTAATATCTAATGATATTTTCAGGTGATGTAGGTGAAGGACCTGCATTCCCGTCCAATTTCCCACTCAACCGTTCTAAAGAAACTCCAAGTGTCCCTACATAGGACCAGCTTCGGTAAATGGTGATCAATGGCTGCATAGTCAAGCCTAAACGACGCATGTTAAAATCGCGCTGGGTAGGACCATCTACAAAAATGGTATTAGCGCCTCCCACATTCGCTGCAAATCTTAGATTTCCGAATTGGTACGCATAACCCACCTGGGTTTGCACGGGCCAAAAAAGCGCACTGTACTGCCCACCTTCGTTGTAGGGATAAAATCCAAGATTCACCCACCCTTGAGTAAAGACACTATGCTTCACTACTGGCTTAATGGGCGCGCTCATATCCTGAGCATAGACTGGCGAAAAGAAACATAAACAGGCGGTAAGGAAAACTGACTGTGCAAAAGCCTTCATAAAAAAAGATTAAGGAATACTAAGATAAGACATAACCCCTGATAACTAGAGTGAAAAAACGGCCCCGCTAGACACGAAACAATGCACATCTAAGGCGTGGTTGTAGTGTAGAAAGATCTCTCGGCAAAAGAATCGTAAAGCTACTCCTCGTTTAGGTTTAATCTTTCCACCACCTGAACATCTGCGGCGGCCCAATCCAACTGATCAAGCTCTTTTACTGACAACCACTTGGCATCTACATGCTCATCCAAGGTTATTACACCCTGATCAAGAATACACTTAAAAACGTGCATGGTCAAATGAAAATCTGGATAGGCATGCTCAACAATTATTAAGAATTCTGACACCTTAATCTCTACAGACAACTCTTCACGAATCTCCCGCGCTAAGGCATCCTCCAAACCTTCACTAGCCTCAACCTTCCCTCCCGGAAACTCCCACTTCAGCGACACATACTCCTTACTATGCTCAGG
>CBFHHP010000086.1:0-1482 GCA_965655745.1 uncultured Schleiferiaceae bacterium | reverse complement strand
TGAAACGATCCAGCCTTCAGACCCAAACATATAAATGTGTTCTTTTCCTTTACTATCAATAATATAACTTCTTAAAATTCCTTTTTTAACCAAGAATATTTTGGAAGTATCTTGACCTGCTCTTTGAAGAACTTCTCCTTTTGAAAAAGTTTTTAGGTTGTTTTCATTATTAAGTATCTGCTCGAACAAATTTGTGTCTTTTATTATGCCCAAATTTAGTATATGAAGCGTAGCATCGCGAAGGGTGCTATGATTTCATATACATTGTTATAAGCTATTTACTTTTAGCCACGACAGAATGTTCTAGGTTGAATATTTGGTTCTCAAGTAATGCTCTACCTACTGGTGCAAAGTATTCATCATTAAGATCAGATAAGGTTTTATTTTCGACTAATGAAAACCCATGTTTCGAAAGCATAGATTCCATTTCGTCAGCCGTGTAGAATGATATCCAAGGCTCTCCTGCTTTCGCTGATCCATTTTTTATCATTTGGGCTTTTTTTGGCGGATTAGGATATCCGTTGCCAAAGCAAGCCTTTGGATTTTCGTTTAGCGATTTATTTACATAGGACATATAAAAGATTGCTTTTGTACTTTGAGTTAGGCTGGCAATTTCATTCATGGTTGATTGGACAGCCTCTTTTGATATATATTGTGATACACCTTCAAGCGTGAAAACAGTCGGTTTATTCTGATCAAACCCAGCTTTTAATAATTCTTCTTTCAGCGTTTGGTGATTAAAGTCAACACTTACATAAGTTACATTTTCTGCATTAGGTGGATTTTTAGGAAGTTTAGAGCGTTTCCTGTGCTGAACTTCAGCTTGGTCAACTTCAAATATTTTTAGTTCTTGTGGAAAATTTAGTCGATGGGCTCGAGTGTCGTATCCCGCCCCTAAAATGACATACTGCTTGAACCCATCTGCTGCACTGTTTTCAATGAGAT
The DNA here is from genome assembly GCA_965655745.1 of uncultured Schleiferiaceae bacterium. Lineage (GTDB taxonomy): Bacteria > Bacteroidota > Bacteroidia > Flavobacteriales > Schleiferiaceae > UBA10364. The sequence continues at coordinate 537 of CBFHHP010000086.1, read as the reverse complement.
TGTCAATGAAGCGAGTTCGTGAAATCAAGTGTTCGTGAAATCCAGGGGCTAAGGTTTTAGTTAACCAAACGCCAAGTTTATGCCCCATTAGTTTGATTAGACCTGCTCCAAGTACAAACTTGTCGGCATACGGATCATATATAACACGATTTTTAGGTTTTGCAAGGGATTCAAACAATCGTTGTTTTGCAACCCCTTGAGCAGTTCCATCTTTTCTAAATATTGAGTTACTCATTATATTTTTACCTTTTTATTAATTAGGCACAAGTTTGGTATATGATCCGTTAACAGGCTTTCTGTTTCGGACTAATTCAAGATACGTCAAAGTAAAAGATAGTCAAGGCTTTGTGGATATTTAGGAGTAATCACCAAAACTTGACTATCTCCTCAAAGTGGCCATAACTTTTATATGGATCATATACATTGTTGTGCAGCGTAATTCTCTCCTTCGTCATCCAAGGAGCATTCCGAGAACATCCGAGTTAGATTCTAGTGAGCACATCTTACGAGCAGAGGCAGTTGGCACACTACTCTCGA
>CBFHHP010000085.1:0-1514 GCA_965655745.1 uncultured Schleiferiaceae bacterium | reverse complement strand
TTTTGAGATTAGGTTGCGTACCAAAGAGTAGCAATGAATCCTGACCTTGGAGGAGATAGGGCTGCTGATAATTAAGCAACTTTTGAAAGAGTAGTGCTGCAAATTCATAATGATCATTGTAGTCCATATGGTCGAGGACCAGTTCTACTGTGGTATCGCCGACTGCAATAGCTGAAGTGTCTTGAAATAGACTTTTAAGGTTCGGCTCGCATACGATGTAAGCTAGGTCATTCCGCCAATGATTAACAATAGCAAAATTTAGAACGGGATAGCTCGTGTCATTGAGCGCTTTAGTGCTCCTGTGCACCTTGAACCCCTGTTGGTTGAGCGCATCACTTTCTTCTGTGCGGTATTGAACTATACGCGTGTTGTTGAAGTACAATTCGTCGCTTTCCAAAACTTCATAGTTAGCCGGGCTGTCCCAATCAATGAGCTTCTGCTCATAAGGCCAGAGTACACTTAGTAATAGGGCTGCAGTAATTAAGCCTAAAGCAAGTTTGTATATACGATTCTCCATTGACTTTACAACAAATATTCAATTGAGATGTTTCAAGGGTAATAACCATAATTATGTCTCAAAAATCAATAGCCGTAGTCGGCGCCGGAGTGGCAGGTTTAGCCTCAGCTATTCGCCTTGCAAATCACGGCTTAGACGTACACCTATTTGAAAAGAATGGCTACACTGGCGGGAAAATGACCGTTTATGAGCAAGACGGTTTTCGATTCGATGCAGGCCCTTCGTTATTCACCTTGCCTGAATTGGTAGATGATCTGTTCAAATTATGTAGTAAAAATCCCCGTGATTATTTCAATTACACTCGCCACCATACTGCCTGCCGCTACTATTGGCCCAATGGAAAATCGATAACTTTTACTTCCGATCAAACCGAAAACTTACAGAATATTGAAAGGGTATTTGGTGCGAAGGAAGCACGATCGGCGAACGAATATTTAAATCATTCCCGGGAAAAATATGAATTGACAGCACCGTATTTTTTAGAGAAAAGCCTTCATAGAAAATCGACTTTTTCTAATCGTGAAATACTCAAGGTGATTCGAAAAATTCCGTCCCTAGGAATCTTTAGGTCTTTGAACGCTCTCAATGGGAGGTATTTTGAGTCGCCAGAATTAGTTCAGCTGTTCAATCGTTATGCGACTTACAATGGTTCTAATCCTTATCGTACTCCAGGGATCATGCAAATGATTAATCACTTAGAACATGGTATTGGTACTTACCTGCCAAAAGGAGGGATGCATGAGATTGCGAAGAGCCTAACCATCCTTGCGAAAGAAGTCGGTGTGAACATTCATTTGAATAAACCAGTCAATAAAGTTTGCGTAAGAGATAACACATTTCATGCATTGTTGATTAACGACGAATACATAGAGTTTGACTCAGTCGTTTTAAATAGCGATGTGCACCACACCTATAAACACTTGATGGATGATAAAGTCCGTAGACCGAAAAGAACCTTAGCTCAGAAACCGAGTACAAGTGCGCTAATTTTCTATTG
>CBFHHP010000084.1:0-1566 GCA_965655745.1 uncultured Schleiferiaceae bacterium | reverse complement strand
AAGGCTCAATGGTATGCATTGAAAAAAGAATTGGCTTCAAGTTTAACAAAAACGACTCCGCTTTGTTAAATTCCTAACGTAAATAATCGTCATGTCCATATTTACCATTACAGGCGCCACCGGCTCAGTTGGAAGAGCCATTGTCAAGCAGCTTTTGAACGAGGGACATAGTGTGCGCATTCTTAGTACAAGAAAGGGCTACCAATGGAATGCTGTTGAGGTGTATTACTGGAACCCAGAACAAGGGAATATCGACGACCAAGCATTAGAAGGTGCTGACTATCTCTTGCATTTAGCTGGAGCCACAGTCAGTAAACGCTGGACGGCATCTTACAAGCGGGTAATCAATGACAGCCGGATCTATACTTCGCAAGTCCTCCATGACGCCCAAAAACGTGTTAAGAATGGCCCTTCGTGCTGCGTAAGCGCAAGTGCTATAGGTTATTATGGTTCTTCTTTTGACCAAAAATTTAGTGAGGAGCACCCTCCTGCCATTGATTTCCTTGCTTCGGTTACTGAAAATTGGGAACGGTATACAAAGCAGTTTGAATCGCCTACATGCAGAAGCATACAACTGCGTATTGGAATTGTTTTAGACCGTGGTGCTGGTGTACTGGGACGATTGGTGCCGCTTGCCAAAGCTGGGATTGCCTCACCACTAGGAAAAGGCAATCAGTGGACGAGCTGGATACATGTAGAGGACCTCGCTAGAATGTTTATTTACGCGGCAACGCATCCCATTGAAAGCGGTGCGTACAATGCGGTTAGCTCATCACCGCTCACCAATAAAGAATTCACTCGTGCCATATGTCGTGTGTTGTGGAGGCCCATGGTTTTTCCTCCCGTTCCTGAAATGCTGTTAAAGCTTGTTCTTGGAGAAATGTCTCTACTGGCGTTAATGAGCCAGCGGGTCAGCAACAGCAAAATTCTATCGGCAGGCTTCAGCTTTAAGCATGTAAACATCCATGCAGCACTTAAAGACCTATTGAAATAAAAAAAGCCCCGCGAATGCGGGGCTTTTAGTTTAGCTTGGTTGCTGATTATGCATTCGCAGAAACCACAAAGTTGAGTTCGATAGTGTGATCAATCAAATCCTCTTTCAAAGATTCAGCGATTGAAGCATCTTCTCTGTCGTGGAATTTCACGCCCCATTTTGTACGGTCGATACCGAAAGTTTGAGCAGTGAAGTTGACGCCTGCCTCAGTTACTTCGATGTTTGCTGGGAATTCGATGCTGTTTGTAACACCACGCATGGTCAAGTTACCTACAACAACACTGTTGGTAGCCTCACCTGCTTCAGCTCTTACTTCAACAATTTCAAATTGTGCAGTTGGAAAGCTCTCCACAAAGAAGAAATCTTCTGATTTCAAGTGACCAACGAGGTAACCACTCTTGCCTTCATCTTCAATATCTGTATTTACGATTGCGTTCATATCAATGGTAACGCTTCCGCCTACAACTTGACCGTCTTTAACAGCAAACGAACCATCTTGAATATTAATCAGACCTACGTGTTCGCTATTAACAAATGATTTGAAACCTCTCCATTTAATGGCAGAACCATCA
>CBFHHP010000083.1:0-1595 GCA_965655745.1 uncultured Schleiferiaceae bacterium | reverse complement strand
TGCAGCGAAGAGGTATATTTGGTGAACTCCTTTCATCGGGTCAAAATTAAGTGCTAGGCAATGAAATTACAGGAAACGGCAGATCATATTACGAATTGGTTGAAAAGCTATGCAGAGAACGCTGGTGTGAAGGGTTTTGTTGTAGGCGTTAGCGGTGGGATCGATTCCGCGCTCACCTCTACACTCTGTGCCCGCACCGGCCTCGAAGTACTTACCCTTGAAATGCCGATCCACCAGCATCCCGACCAAGCTTCACGCGGTCAGGAGCACCAGGCATGGCTTGCATCCAACTTCCCGAATACTCGCCACACTCAGGTAGACCTCACTCCAGTATACGATCACTTTGTGGCAGCTATGCACCCAAACGGCGCGGACCATGAGCTCTCTCTAGCCAACTCCCGTGCGCGCCTGCGTATGTCCACACTTTATTACCATGGCCAAGCCAACGGTTTATTGGTTGCTGGAACGGGGAATAAAGTAGAGGATTTTGGCGTAGGTTTTTACACCAAATACGGCGACGGCGGGGTAGATCTGAGCCCTAATGCAGATCTATTGAAAACAGAAGTATTCGCTTTGGCCCGTCACTTAGGCGTAATTAACAGCATCTTGGATGCTAAACCAACAGACGGTCTATGGGGCGATGACCGTACGGACGAAGACCAGTTGGGCGCGTCCTACTCTGAACTTGAATGGGCGATGGAGCAGCAAGAAGCGGGAAAATCCGCGTCAGATTTCTCGGGTCGCCAAAGTGAAGTGATGCAGATTTACTTGCGATTCAATACCGCGAACAAACACAAAATGCTACCTATTCCGGTATGTGAGATTCCGGAAGCGCTGAAATAGTTATTCCAACTTCACCTCATCCGTAAAGAAATAGCTTTGATACCCTGCACCCGGGTGCCAATCTTGGAGTCGACCGGCATTGGTGTAGGTAATGCGAATGGCCCTCACTAAATCAGCTTTAGGATTGCTCAAGACCAGATCGTGACGAACAGCTTCTTCTTGTCCTAAAGGATTATCCATTTCCATGGCGCCGAAGAAATGCCACTGATCGTCGTCTTCATACAATACTTGGACTTCCACTTTTTGCGGGGCAGCAATCCAAGCGCGAATGTTTTTTAGAATACCGACATGTACGGTTTGCAATTGTTTCGACTTTTTCAAGGTGATTTCTAGGGTCGCATCGTGGCCTTGCACGCCGACCCAATGTCCCTTGCGCCAATCCGTATCTCCCGTGATACCATCGACCATCGCCTCAGGTCCCCCTGCGGTGTACTGACCAGAAGGATGTCCCATGATCCATTGTGCTTCTAGGTTATCGTCGCGCTTGCTGAACACGGCACGGGCCACGTGGTTGCCGTAGCCGAAATGTGGTGTAACAGCGGTGACGAAGCCGTCGTCGTAGGCCGTTCCAATACGCACTCGACCCTTGCGGTCCTTTTTCCATTTCACGTTTTCGTAGCGATCGTAGCGCCACAAATCATATTGTCCAGTTGGGATGATTTCAACTTGGGCGGAGCCGGTAAATGTGCGTGGTACTCTAATAATAGGCGCCGGTGGCGTAGGATTTTTCATCTTGGTGGCATAGCGGTAAA
>CBFHHP010000082.1:0-1617 GCA_965655745.1 uncultured Schleiferiaceae bacterium | reverse complement strand
CGTTGGCATAGTTGGACAAGACTTGGTAGGAGAAGCTGGTCAACAAAGCGAGGCCAAATAATTCGATGGAAAACGAATCGGTATGCAGGTGACCTAGGCCACTCCCTAGTATTATGACAGCAAAAGCCAAAGGCAAGGTTCTCAACCTTGCAGCCGCAACCCAATGACTAAGCTTTGCCATGTTCTTGAATAATTTTTAACGCCCTTAGATTCATGGACTGTTCTGTTTTGAACTCAATCAGGGACATTCCGTTGACCGTAGCAAGTGCCGTGGCCAATTCCTGTTCATTTTCAACACAAACGTAAGCCACATTAAAAGCCCTCACCAACGACTCTAAATCTACCTCCTGCGCATTGGCAAAAATTTTACGTGCTTCCGCCCCAGTAGTAGCCGTACCTGGGAGCCAATCAAAGATCCCGCCGATACCGTTGTTCAACACACAAATGGTAAGGTTTTGGGGCAACTCCTGCGCATACAACGCATTATGGTCGTACAGAAAGCTTTGATCCCCTAAAATAACTGTATGCTTGCGTATTGGATCAGCCAAAGCAGCACCCACCGCGGTACTTAAACTACCATCTATACCCGCTACCCCTCGATTGCCGTAGAGTGCTAAGCGTTTTGGGAAATAATTAAAATAGCGTGCTACTGAACTATTGCCTAAATGCAATACCGATGTATCATCAAGGTGGTCCACAATACCACGAAAAGCCACAACATCTGACCAAGGGAGCTTAACTTCGGGACGTTTATTTTGTGGAACTTGAATGAAATTCGCGGCAGATTTCCAACGTTGCAAGAGGTTTGGAGAGAATCGTATATGTTCAACATTAGCGTCCAATACATCCCAGCATTGAAACGTATCAACATGAACATGCTTTTGAATACCTAAGCTTCGTAAATATTGCTTTGGCATTTTATTGATCCATTGCCCGCCAATACTCAACACCGCGTCGGGTTTTACTTCCAACAACGCCTCCATGGGGGCAGTATTCGGATGATCTAGTAGGCCGCTCATGGGGTCCGCGAAAATGGTCCAACTAACGCCCTCGTCCAATAGCGAACGAACCATCGCTGATTCTTTTGGCAACAACTGCCCTGCAACAACAGCTACGGATCCAGCTTGGCTAAAATCAGGCGATTCTATCGATTCAGGAAGGCCATGCTTCACAAAAGCATCCATGCTGTATTCCAAATGCATTGGCGCCTGTGCCGGGCCTTGTTCATATAGAGGCTCATCGAATGCGACATTGATATGAATGGGACGCATCTCGAAGTGCATTGCTTGGATAGCATATTGCAAGGTTTCACGAGCTTCGGTATAGCTAGTTTCTTGGTCCAATTGGACACTCGCCGCAACATGCGGCTCATAAAAGTCCCGTTGCACACAGGTCTGACCCTCGCCTTTATTAATGCGGTCTTGCGGTCTGTCGGCGCTCAAAACAATAAGGGGAACATGGGCGTAATAGGCCTCGAGAATGGCAGGATAATAATTTGCCAAGGCACTGCCAGAGGTACAACAAACAGCTAGCGGGGCATTGGTCACTAAACTGCGTCCTAAGGCGTGAAAAGCAGCACTACGCTCATCGCCGAGAACCATCATTTCAAAGACATCC
>CBFHHP010000081.1:0-1798 GCA_965655745.1 uncultured Schleiferiaceae bacterium | reverse complement strand
AGCGCCATAGCCTGCGGCCTCTCTCATGCCGAAAAGCTCAAGCAGGAATTTAACTCCCAGCTCTATGCGCTTTTAGTTCTATCCGTGGCGTTTGGCTCTGCGGTGGTAGAAGGTGGGCACGCTAATTACTTTTTAGAAAAGATCGCATTACCTGAAAGCAGCACACTTGCCGTCGCAGGACTATTCGCACTAACGGTACTCTTTACCAACTTCATGACCAATGTCAGTGCGGTGGCCATTGCCTTCCCGTTAGGCGCAGCAATCATGCAACACTACGGCCTATCCAACTTAGAAGTATTCCTTCCTGTAGCTTTCGCAGCAAGCGCTAGTTTCTTGACCCCAACCAGCTACCAAACTCACCTAATGGTTATGGGTGCTGGCAACTACTCTAACCGAGACTTTATGCGCATGGGATTACCCGTTCTAATTGTTTATATAACAATTTCTTTAGCAGTACTTCTCTTTTAAGCTATAGTTCCATCGCTTCAATTAGGAATTAGTCTACAGAAATTGGAAATTGCGCCTGCAAATCAGTATTAATGCATCCCGTGGGCGAAAAACTCCACATCATTCCACACCAACACGCGATTTCAAAAGAAGACCGCGAACGCCAAAACGGCCATAAAGGTCACGTATTGTGGTTCACTGGTTTGAGCGGAAGTGGAAAGAGCACAGTGGCCTCTGCTGTGGAGCGTGAACTTCACCAACAAGGCATCAAAACGTTCATCTTGGACGGTGATAATGTTCGCACAGGTCTCAACAGCGATCTCGACTTTAGTGCATCCTCTAGAGAAGAAAACATCCGCCGCATTGCACACGTTAGTGCATTAATGAAAGATGCCGGTCTTTTGGTACTGAGCGCCTTTGTAAGCCCATACCAAAAGGACCGTGATTTTGTCAGAGAATGTGCCCAAGATGATTTCTCAGAAATCTTCATCAGCACTCCGCTTGAAGTCTGTGAGCAGCGCGATGTAAAAGGCTTGTACGCTAAAGCAAGAGCTGGCGAGATCAGCAACTTTACAGGGATTAGCGCACCGTTTGAGGAGCCCACGAACCCTGAGCTTGATGTGCCTACGCACGAAATGAGTATTGAAGAAGCAACCGCTATGGTTGTGGACTATATAAACACCAAAATAGCACTCGATCAATGAGTAACTATTCACTTACACACCTCGAAGAGTTAGAGGCAGAAGCAATCTACGTCATTCGTGAAGTCTATGCCCAATTCGACAACCCAGCCATCCTCTTCTCCGGAGGTAAGGATAGTATTGTATTGACCCATCTGGCACGTAAAGCCTTCTGGCCTGCGAAGATCCCTTTCCCGCTGGTACACATTGATACCGGTCACAACTTCCCAGAGACGATGGAGTTCCGAGATAACCTCATCAAAGAGATGGGTGCCAACCTCGTAGTAGGCTCTGTGCAGCAGTCTATCGACGAAGGAGCTGTAGTCGAGGAAACCGGAATGAACGCCTCGCGAAATGCCCTTCAAACCACTACTCTTTTAGATACCATTGAGTTCAACAACTTCGATGCTTGTATGGGTGGTGCTCGTCGTGACGAAGAGAAAGCAAGAGCAAAAGAACGCTTCTTCTCTCACCGTGATGACTTTGGTCAGTGGGATCCTAAGAACCAGCGTCCAGAACTTTGGAACCTGTTCAACGGTAAAAAACGCATGGGCGAGCACTTCCGTGTGTTCCCGATCTCTAACTGGACAGAAATGGACGTATGGCAGTATATCTTGAAAGAGAACATCGCCATCCCAGAACTCTATTTCGCTAAAGAACGCAACGTTATC
>CBFHHP010000080.1:0-1819 GCA_965655745.1 uncultured Schleiferiaceae bacterium | reverse complement strand
CGACATCCTGAAAACAAAAAGGCGCTAAGCGCAAAAAGGAAAACTATCTTCTTCATTATTCTACACAACCATTAGGGTCTCCGATAGGGTAAAGTACAACATTTACGTCAATTGTCTCTCCTTTGACCAATCTTACGTAGTTACAGCCTTCGTAAACCATCTTCCACGCTTTGATGTCGTGGTAGGCCTCAAACCCAGACCTAAATATAACTTGGCCGCCTACATCTGTGAATTTATACCATTCAGTGGAGTTTGGAACAGGGACAAACATCTTTACCGCAGCGTTCTGCACGGGCAGGCCGTCTTCGTTGGTAACGGTAACTTTTACGAAGTATTCAGTAGCACCTTCTTCACATGAAGAAAAAGTAACCGCAACTAGTAATAAAAGAAATAAGCGTTTCATGCTTGTAATTCAGTAATTTTGCCAAATCTACAACAAACGAATCGTATTAGACTAGGCTGTTATGCTTGAAATTGTTCAAAACCTCCGTGATCAGATTGAATCTATCTCCTTGACTAGCAAAGAGGAGGCAGAACAGTTTAGGCTACAATATCTAAGCAAAAAGGGCGCCATTCAAGATTTGTTCAAGGAATTTAGAAACGTTCCTACCAAACAGAAGAAGGCTTTTGGTTCAGCTTTAAATGAATTAAAGCAATTAGCCGAAGGCAAGCATAAAGAGGCGCTCGAAGGCTTCGAAAGCACTGCGGCTACTGGAGTTAACGGCGACATTACTCGACCTGGAACTCCAGCGGAATGGGGCGCCATTCACCCAATCAACGCTATTAAGGACGAGATCGTAGATATTTTCAAACGCATAGGATTCAACGTAAGTGTTGGCCCTGAGGTTGAGGACGATTGGCACAACTTTACGGCGCTAAACTTCCCTGAAGAGCACCCGGCACGAGACATGCAAGACACGTTCTTTGTTCAAAGAAATCCAGATTGGGCATTGCGAACTCATACTTCGTCTGTTCAGGTTAGAGCAATGGAGAGTAACACGCCGCCAATTCGCACCATTAGTCCAGGGCGCGTTTTTAGAAACGAGGCAATTAGCGCGAGAAGTCACTGTATTTTCCACCAGATTGAAGGCCTTTACATCGACAAAGATGTAAGCTTTGCAGACTTAAAGCAGGTCTTGATGTACTTCGCTGAGGAGTTCTTTGGCAACGCGAAAATCAGAATGCGTCCATCGTATTTCCCTTTCACTGAGCCTAGTGCTGAGGTAGATGTATGGTGGGGTCTAGAGACAGAGATTGACCACAAGATTACCAAAGGCACCGGATGGCTAGAGGTAATGGGCTGTGGTATGGTGGATCCAAATGTTTTGAAAGCGAGCGGTATAGATCCAGAAGTGTATTCGGGATATGCCTTTGGGATGGGGATTGAGCGTATTGCCATGAACCGCTACCAAATTCCAGACATTCGTCTGTTTACCGAGAACGACAAACGCTTCTTGGAGCAGTTTAAGACAGGCGTTTAATCTACAGCGGCAAACGCAGCATCTATTTTTTGGGCCAATTCATGGTCGAGATCCGTTACCACGTTTCCTTCATCATGCGTGGTAGAATAAAGAACAACCGTTCGGTAATCTATCGCAATAAAGGGGTGGTGGTTGCAAGCTTCTGCAATGGCGCCTACGGCGGCGACAAAGTCTAACGAGGCCTGAAAAGAAGACATCACAAAAGTTCGCTCGAGCCGAGTCTCTTTGTGGTCCCAAAGGTGATTGTGTGCGTTTTCTCCCATGGTTTTAAAGATAAAAAAAGCCCGCGGCACAACGCGGGCTTCATAAGTGTTCAATTGGCTGTATTAAACCGCTGC
>CBFHHP010000079.1:0-1844 GCA_965655745.1 uncultured Schleiferiaceae bacterium | reverse complement strand
CTGAACTACCCGCGACTTAAGAGCAAGCTGGACAGCATCCCTACTTCTGCGGAAGTCATTGCCGATTTCTCCAGCACCTCCTTCGTTGACGCTACCGTGATGGAGCATTTAGCAGGCTACGTTGAAAGCTTTGAACAGCACGGCGGTTCCTTAGACCTGGTAGGCTTAGACACGCTCGCACCGGCGTCTTCACACCCGCTAGGGGTACAGAGCAAGAGCACGCGTGGCTCTGACGTTTTCCTAGTACGCAGCTCAGATACGCGTTTGAGTGGCAAGCAGGAAAAGCTTCGAAAGTTTGCCGGTACTGCAGGGCTAGAATACACACCGTGGCCAGATCCTATTTGGGACACCAAGGTGAACCAGTTTCATTATTTCCGTCACCGCCGTATCGATCAAACTATGAATTTGCTCGAGGACCGCAGTACGCGATTGATGGCCATCGAGGTAGTAACCCACGTCGGGGAATTCACCATGCGCGACAGCCAGCACCTGGCGTGTGTAATCCTACAGCCTACCGGCATCAAGCTGCCCAAATTCACCTTGGATAGGGAGCGCATTTTTGAGCGCATCTCGTACCTCGCCGGGGCGCAAGACATCGAACTGGGCTCCAATGTATTTGATAAGCGATTCAACCTCAAAGGAGAAGACGAAAAGGCCATACGCGCGTTCTTCTCGCCGGGCTGTTTGGCCTTTTTAGCAAGTCATCCGGTCTTTCACATGGAGAGCAACGGCAAGGCCCTGCTAATTTTCCATAAAGAACGCGCGGCAAGTGTGTCGGAGTTCAAATTGATGGTTAATTTTGCGCGAGAATTCTCAGATAGAATTGGCGCTAAATCTTAATATGAAGATGCTAGGATTAAAATTACCGACCGACCCTCGCTGGGCAAACATTGCGGAGAAGAACATTGAAGAGATTCTGACCGACCATGCCTACTGCGAGCAAAAAGCCGCATCCACCGCCATTAGCCTCATTGTGGGCTACCCAGAAAAATCAGAATTAGTAGATAAGATGACCGCCCTCGCCCGCGAGGAGATGGGGCATTTCCAGATGGTACACAACCGCATCATTCAACGCGGTCTTACCTTGGGTCGTGAGCGCAAGGATGCCTATGTGGGCCAGCTCAGTACGTTCTTTCCCAAAGGTGGGGATCGCGAGCTTCGCTTGATCCATCGCTTGTTGGTATGTGCCTTGATCGAAGCTCGCTCGTGCGAACGCTTCAGAGTGCTGAGCGAGAATTTAGTGGACAAAGAGCTCAGTGAGTTCTACCATACTTTGATGATCTCTGAGGCCAACCACTACACGATGTTTTTAAAATTGGCCCGTACTTATGGGAAGCGCGAAGAGGTGGATCAGATGTGGCAGGATTTATTGGAATATGAGGCGGAAGTCATTTCAAATTTGGGGACAGAAGGCCTCATTCACGGATAAGTAGAACCTATTACAACAGAATATGAGTACAGAATTAAAATCAACAGCACTTGAGCAGGTACACATCGCGCTAGGCGCGAAGATGGTGCCTTTTGCCGGCTACAATATGCCTGTGCAGTACAGCGGTCTGCGTCATGAGCATGCCGCAGTGCGTGAGCAAGCTGGAATGTTTGACGTAAGCCACATGGGCGAATTTTTCGTCGAAGGCCCGGATGCTTTGCCGTTCCTTCAAAAGGTAACGTCCAACGATGTGAGTAAGCTCATCCCAGGAAAGATTCAATACAGCTGTTTTCCAAACGAGCAGGGCGGTATCGTGGACGATTTGTTGGTCTACTGCTTTTCGGAGGAGCATTTCCTCTTGGTGGTCAACGCCTCGAATATGGATAAGGATTGGAACCACATCATGAAATACACC
>CBFHHP010000078.1:0-1870 GCA_965655745.1 uncultured Schleiferiaceae bacterium | reverse complement strand
CTCCACATAGCAGGTCCTTTGCTTCTGTTCAGCATTCTAAACTGAATCATACTCTTGTCTGTAATAGTACCTGAACCACCTCCTAAAGCATCTATCTCCCTGACTATCTGACCCTTAGCTACTCCACCCATCGCTGGATTACAGCTCATTTGGCCAATAGTCTGCATGTTCATCGTTATCAGTAGTACTTTAGCGCCCATCTTGGCAGCACAGTAACTAGCCTCACAGCCAGCGTGACCGCCGCCGACAACAATTACATCATATTTTTCATCTAGAACCATCCTACAGTCGGTCTAAAATTTCATTTTCTTTTGATCGCATTACCGCTTTCTCTTCGTCGGTTTTGTCACCAAATCCTATCAAATGAAGTATGCCATGGGCGACAACTCTATTTCGTTCTCTCTCCAAAGGCTCATCATTCTGCTTAGCATTATCTTCTATTCTATCCTCACTTATAAACAGCTCACCAGATATCTTGTTTCGACGCGTGTAATCAAACGTAATAATGTCTGTATAGTAATCGTGATTCAAGTGCTTTCTGTTTACTTCTAAAAGCTCGTCATCATTCATCCAATGAATATAGATATCACCAAATCTCAGGTCTTGATAGATATTTTCAAAAACTGATATGATATGCGCTTCTACAGGAATCAACTTACTTCTTTTTCAATACCGGCAAAGGTAAGTCGCTTACGGTATTGTTTGAAGGTTTAATAATAATCTCTGTTCCAGTCTCAGAACTAGACTCGTCCCCAGTATTAGCCTTACGCTCCTGCCCTTGTTCTTCCTTTTGAAATTCTGAATCAAAGCTTTCCCATAATCTGTTTTCGAACTCACTTTGACTTTCGTTCTCATTCGGTGAACCAAATAGAAGTTGTCTTTTTAATTCTTCCAGTTTTTGAGATTTTAAACCATCACCTAATTCTTTTAACCCATTTAACTTATTGTCTATTTCTTTGAGGAGTTCCTTGGTGCCTTTTCCTTGTTCGCCTAGCGTTTTACCCTCCTCTGCAGGCTTTCTAGAAACACCTTTTTTGCCTGGTTTTTTACCCTGACTCTTTCCAGATTCTGAGCTTTTCTTCTTTGAAGGTTTATTTCCTTTTTTACCCTTACTCGGCTTACCTGTTTGACCAGGTCGGCCTTTCTTGCATTCCTTTTTAGAACTAGCTAAAGATTGTTTTTCGCTCTGTAGTATATCGTAAAGAACCGCGTTTAAATCATTTAATGCAGTAACCATATAAGCGGTTTTAACTTCAATATTTTTAGAAAGTAAAAGCGCCGACTCTAACTCTTTTACTGCATTAGTAATAGATATAGAAGCGTCATTTAACACACTACCCAGCATAGGATCAGTGATTAAAATAATTTCCAAAGAGTCTAAAATCTCTCGTTGTATGGTTAAAAGTGTTCTTTGCTCTCTATAACGTAAACCAGATTGTATCGCTTTATTTACTTCTTGAACAACACTTGTTTTCCAAGAATTCTTAAGCATTCTTTTCAAACGTTCAACGTTTTCCGATTGTATATCAACCGTAGATTCAGCTAATAACTGTTTTAATTTTTGAGCACTGTCTTTAGCTTGTTCTTCTCTTTGGTCTCCGCTTTTATCGAGTGATTCAAGTTTATTGAGCTCTTCTTGTAATTCATCTTTATCTGTAGTGTTCAGTTCGTTGATTGATGTGTTTATCACCGAATCTAGTGGCTCATTGGTTTCACGTGAAACCATATCTAAAGCATTAATCAACTTTTGGATTTCCCATAACTCATCCAATGCCTGCTCTATAACATCCAACTTCTCTTGCTCCTCTTTAAAAAGGTCTAGACTTTTATTCTCATCTAACTTTTGTTCTGATGGCTTTCTAAGTTCAAA
>CBFHHP010000077.1:0-1873 GCA_965655745.1 uncultured Schleiferiaceae bacterium | reverse complement strand
ATGTATTGGATCAACACGTCCAAGCTCCTTAAATAGGGCATTCTGTCCTCGTTGGCCTTCTCATCGACCGCCTTCCTGAGTGCTGCGCATTCCAACAGCTCCAAACTGTGGGTAGGTACAAAATGAATCTTTGAGGTTGCCCCTGGCCGGTGGCCCGATCGACCCGCACGTTGCACGAACCTACTAACGCCCTTGGGCGAGCCTATCTGCACTACGCAATCTACCGGCCTAAAATCGACCCCTAAGTCCAAAGAAGAGGTACAGACTACGGCCTTGAGTCGGCCATCGTATAACGCCTCTTCCACCCATGCGCGCACCTCTTTCGAAATGGCACTGTGGTGCATGGCCAATATACCCGCCAACGAAGGGTCCGCGGCCAATATCTGCTGGAACCAAATCTCTGCCTGCGCACGAGTGTTAGTGAATATCAGGGTGCTCTGATTCTCGTGAATGAGCGGCACCACTTGATCTAACAATCTGATGCCCAAGTGCCCTGCCCACGGCAAGGTCTCCACCTCCTCAGGCAACACGGGCTCAATAACCAAGGACTTTTCAATATTGGCCTTTATGATCTGCGGCTCCGCGCTTGGTTCGGCGCCCATGAGGATCTCCATACTCTCCTCCATGTTGCCGATGGTGGCACTAATGCCCCATGTCCGCAATTCTGGCTGAAGCGCTCTAAATTTTGAGAGAAACAATTCACATTGCACTGCCCTTTTGCTGCCCATCAGCTCGTGCCATTCGTCAATAACGACGGCGCGTAAGTTTTTGAAGAGCTTGGCGTAGCCCTTGTTGCTGAGCATCACATGGATGCTTTCAGGCGTGGTGATTAATATCTGGGGGAGTTTCTTCTTTTGCGCCTGCTTGACCTTCTGCGTGCTGTCTCCTGTGCGGACGCCCACTTCCCACTCTGCGCCTAAAGCCTGAACGGCTCGCTCCGCGCTCTGGTGGATCTCCTTTGCTAGTGCACGAATGGGCGTGATCCAAATCAGTTGAACGCCATCGCACGACTTAGGGTCCTCCTTCATGCGCTCCACACCCTCGGCGATGCCCGGCAACAGCAACGAATAGGTTTTACCGCTACCCGTTGGAGCATTGACTAGGCCACACCCGCCATCGAGGTAGGTGCTCCATGCTTGCAATTGAAACGGGAAAGGCTTCCAACCTTGGTCGGAAAACCAGCTGCGGCATCTATGAAGCGCTCCCGCAGAAGACATCTAGCTTTTAATTTTTGCGACGAGCCACTGGAATTGGTCCAGGAACTTTGGATAATTCAAATTGAAATGCTCTTCAGAAGGGTTTCCGCTCTCGTCAAAGAGGTTTCCAGCGCCACTCACCTTGAGGTTGTTCGGCAGTAAAATACCGCCCACGTACATCGCCCAAGAGTGGAAGGCGTGCCATGCGTTTAGCCCACCAAAAGGACCCGAACTCACAGTGACAGCGGCCATTGGCTTTAGATCAAATTCTGGACGGAAGTAATCCAGGGCATTCTTCATAGCGCCGGGCATCCCGCCGTTGTATTCTGGGAAGACGAACAACAGGCCGTCAGCATCGGTCAATGCAGCACGCATCATAGGGATCTGAGGAATGTCCCGACCGGTATCAAAATTTGGAAAATCTAGTTCGCGCAAGGAAATAACGGTAGCGCGCACACCCTCTTTGGCGTTGAGTTCGTCGCAGAGGAATTGTGCAATCTTAGCAGAATTGGACCCGGAACGCGGGCTTCCTTGAATTACAGATATGTTCATTGTAGGGGCTTTTGTTTTCAAACAAGCCCTTAAAGAAAAAGGTTCTAAACCTTCTTTCCGAATTTTGGAACGCGGAAGTAATCAGAATTTGCATCCGGTGCATTTTTCAGGGCTTCTTCCTTCGG
>CBFHHP010000076.1:0-2135 GCA_965655745.1 uncultured Schleiferiaceae bacterium | reverse complement strand
GTCTACGGTGGCCCTCATGCACAGATGGTCACCAACCGATGGAACGGTGGCGGTCCGTTTTGGATGAATGAATTTGCCAACCGCGGATACATTGTTTTCACCCTCGACAACCGAGGCTCAGCACATCGCGGGACGGCATTCGAACAGCAGATTCACCGTCAGCTTGGAACCGTTGAAATTGAGGACCAATTGGCCGGAGTGGAATATCTAAAATCTCTTGCCTTTGTCGACGGGGACCGCATGGCCGTTCACGGCTGGAGCTATGGTGGTTTTATGACTACCTCTTTAATGCTTCGTCAGCCAGGCACCTTTAAAGCAGGTGTTGCTGGCGGCCCAGTGACCGATTGGAAATATTACGAAGTGATGTACGGCGAACGCTACATGGACCGCCCAGAAGAAAATGTAGACGGTTATGCTGCAAACAGACTCCACAACCACGTAGAAAACCTAGAAGGCGACCTCTTGCTCATCCATGGAACAGTAGATGATGTGGTAGTGATGCAACACAACCTAAGCTTGGTGAAAGCCTTCATCGATGCAGGTGTCCAAATGGATTTCTTCCCCTACCCAATGCACCCGCACAATGTACGTGGTAAAGACAGGCTCCACCTCATGACGAAGGTATTGAACTACGTTGAGGACAGTTTGGAGGAGTAATGCTCGAGCGTATTGCTAAACTCTTACCCGCATTGGTCATTGGATTGAATGTATTGATATTCGTTCCAATGACCGTGTGGATTTTTATCTCTGATGGTGGCCCCATGGGTTTTGGCTACTTGGGGCTTCCTTTCACCCTCTTTCTGAATATTGGCGGCGTATTTAGTGCCCTACAACTGGTTCGGAAATCTGATTGAATGGCTTACTTGATCATAAACGGGGTCTTTGCCGTAGCAGGTCTTTACCTTACTTTCTTATTCATCGTTGACGTATGGACTTCGATTTTGGAGAAGGAGAGTACCATGTGAATTACCGGTAATTCTTAACATTACTTGCGTTAAAGTGTGTATGGGCGATCTTAATAAGATAGCATTAGTTACCATTTTGGTAACTTTTATATCTTTGCAATGAGAATTATCGCCAAACGAACCCTACGCGAGTTTTGGAAGAAGCACGCAGATGCGCAACTTCCTCTTTCCCTCTGGTACACTGAGGTGAATGCCACAGAATGGAAGAGCTTTCAAGACCTGCGTAAGTGGTACCCCAGCGCGAGCTGGGTGGGAAATAATCGAGTAGTATTTAACATTAAAGGCAACAAATACAGACTTGTGACACGTTTCAACTTTGACTATCAAATCTGCTGGATTCGATTTATAGGAACCCATGCTGAATACAATACGATTTCAGCAAAAAACGTATAACTCATGCATTCACTAATTCGTACAGAAGAAGATTACCAGAACGCCATAGGTAGGCTGGAGATTATTTTTGACGCACAAAAAAATACACCTGAAGGCGATGAACTCGAATTATTGAGTGTTCTCATTGAGCACTATGAAAAACAGCATTTCACCATAAATTCTCCAGATCCCATCGCCGCCATTCAATTCCGAATGGAGCAGTTGAATATGAGGCCAACCGACCTGGCAGAAATCATCGGTTACAAAAGCCGTGTAAGTGAAATCCTTTCAAAAAAAAGGAAACTCTCGCTTACTATGATTCGCAAATTGCATAACTCCCTTCACATACCGATGGAAGTCTTGGTGCAGGAGTATTAGGTATTACTCCGGCGGGCAGTGATTGATGAAATCATCCTGTGTATACCCTTCACAAAATGCGGCACAGGCATTAGGAAAACGGTAGATGACCCCATCGCCTTTTACACAGACCGGCGCATATTCTAAGATGCAAATGCAGTCTGGATTCGTAGGGATGGCATTCTCCACAGGGAGCCAAGTAGAACAGGATAATGTCCCAAGGCCTAGAATACTGATGGCTAAAAATTTCTTCATTACGGTTGTATCAAATCAACGACGGTATTACGCTCAAATTGTGTGCCAATAAAAAGCCCGCGGTCCTTTGGTCCGCGGGCTCCCATATATCGCTAAACGTGCCTCTTACTTACGACGCTTCTTGCGCTTTTTCTTGCCTTTCACTATAGTCATCTCGTCAATAAGGTGTCTAGCACCTGCATACTT
>CBFHHP010000075.1:0-2152 GCA_965655745.1 uncultured Schleiferiaceae bacterium | reverse complement strand
ACCTGAGTTATTATACCACCGAGTGAATGAGGTTGTATCTCGTAGATTAGGCTTCTAGTAACTTTAAGAAAGCGTCTTTATCGCTTTGTAATGTAAACCACTCCGCATTTTCAGCCTTGAGTTCAAGCCATTGCATACCTAAAAGGTTCGCATCGTTTGGAATGAGTCCCCATTGCTGTTCATCTGCCTCAGCCCTACTGGTAAAGTAATTCAACAGCAGTTGCTCTTGCGGCTTGAATCTCGAGGCAAAGCATTCGGTAGGGGTAAAAAAATGGCTGTATGCTAACTTTTCACTTGAAGAAAACTCTTCAGCGATTTCTCTGTGGATACACTCAAGGAGCCCTTCACCTAATTCTAGCCCTCCTCCGGGAAATTTGTTCAGATCAACACCTTGCCAACGTTCTTGCATCACCAGAATTCGGTTTTGTTTCGAACGTATGAGCACATAACAGCGTGCATTGAACTTTATCATCTCTTCCATGCGCGTGTCATCTCTCTCTTGCGGGGGGGGCCAGGCAGTGCCTCTACCTCAAACCCGACAGACTTCATGGTTCTTTTTACAACGCCTTTGGCACAATAGGTGACCAGAGCACCTCCCGGCAATAAAGCATCGTAAATGGCTTGAAATACTTCTTCTGACCATAGCTCAGGCTGTGCAGAAGGGGCAAACGCATCAAAATATATGAGATCAAACGAGGGCTCATCAGTTTTGAAATTCCGTAAGTCCTCTGTGCTAAGTTCAAATGTAAATCCAGTCTCAATCATGGTTGGTTTACCCGCACCAACCTTAAGTAGTTTTGCTTCCGTATCGCGACCGAGTGCTTCAATTTTATTGATTTCCACGTCATTTAATGGAAATTTCTCCAAGGCGAAGTAACGAATGCTTCTACTGCCTTTCTGCTCCAAGGTAAGTCGAGCATTCAATGCTGTTCCAAGCCCTACTTCAAGAATAGAGATCTCTTCCTTATCTAAGGCCATAAGACCCGCATCAATGAACACATGCTGACTCTCAGTAATTGCACCGTGGATGCTGTGGTAGTGTTCGTCTAGTTCAGGAACCCAAATGGTTAAACTGCCGTCTGATGAGGTAGTAAAGTTCCTTGGGCTAGCTTTCATTATTGAACGTAAAGTTTTTCGATGCGAGGAATAGGTCCCTGACAGAAGTTCATATGACAGGCAACACAACTCTTTACAAGATTATTGTGCGCTTCGATCTGTCCTTGAACGTCTTCTGCTGTGTTTAATTGACCGTAGCTCGCTATAAAGGCTTGAGCATGAGGTTCAAAAGCCGGTCCGACCATATGCGGCTCGGTGGGCTTTGCAGTGATCATTTTAAAGATAAGTTGAGAATTTGCAACTGCCATTTCTCCTGCTTCCAATGTTTCCTTTCTTTCCGTGGCTTCGTCATGAAGCACCCGCATGATTGATGCCAACTCACTAGGTTGATCCATTTCTGGTTTCCAGCCTGTATTCTTCTTTGGTTCGCTAGTAGGAGAGGAGCAGGCAGCTACGAATAGACTTATGCCCAATAAAACAAGAATCTTACTCTTCACTTGGGATAAGAATTTTTACACCTGTCGCTTTGAATTTAACTTCGCCATTAGGTTCTGTGATGGCTGCGATTTCTTGTTCACTTGCGCCGCGATCTTCGGCATAATGCTGAAGTTCTGCTACAGAAGTACTGTCCCAGTAAGCAAAGCCGGTCATTACCATGTATTGTCCTTGGCTGTTTGTCGGAAGTAGAAATTCGTAGTCGTAATCTACAAACAAGTTTTCGCTAGAATCAATGGCAGTAGCCATCCAGCAACCTTTTACAGTACACACCTGTGTAATAGGTCCTTCAACTGTAGCGTAAACAGTGTCTTCGCCGGCTGTAGAAAAATTGGCCATCAACTCCTGTGCTGAAAAAGCATCTTCAACAGCAAAAGTGCTGTCGCCAAAATTCATGTAGGCTTGTGCTTGTTCTTTAGAAATTTCATTCTCGGAATTAGCAGATTGACAAGAAATCAGGGCGATGGTTACAAGACTTGCAATGAGTAGATGTTTCATTCGGGTTTTTTATTAAATCTGTGTTTCCCCATCATTTTGAGTATACCACAAGAATAGTTTTACACCTTCAAAATTAGTACATTTGCAGTTCCAAAGAAAACGT
>CBFHHP010000074.1:0-2319 GCA_965655745.1 uncultured Schleiferiaceae bacterium | reverse complement strand
GTGACCTGAACGCTTGGATGATCAAGCCGGTAGACTTTGACGAAAGTAAAACCTACCCAATGTTCATGTTTGTTTATGGTGGCCCTGGCCGTCAGACCGTAGAGAACAGCTATGACGCATTTAATGGTATGTGGTTCCAAATGCTTGCGAATGAATACGACATGATTGTGGTTAGTGTAGACAACCACGGAACCGACGGACGTAGTGAAGAATTTAAGAAAAGCACCTACGGTCAAATGGGGAAACTTGAGACTCGCGATCAGACAGAGGCGGCTTTAGAATTGGCCAAACGATCTTACATCGACGGTGATCGCATCGGCATATTTGGTTGGAGTTACGGCGGCTACATGGCCTCCAACTGTTTGTTCCAGAGCCCTGAAGTATTCAAGATGGCCGTGGCGGTAGCACCGGTGACCAATTGGCGTTTCTACGATAACATCTATACTGAACGCTATATGGGACTCCCTGCTGATAACGGAGATGGCTACGATGCAGATAGTCCATTGTCTCACGTAGACGGTTTAGAAGGAAAATATCTCTTGATTCACGGAACTGGAGATGATAACGTTCATGTGCAAAACTCTATGCGAATGGTTGAGGCACTTATCCAGGCGGATAAAGATTTCCAATGGTTCGCCTACCCCGATAAAAACCACGGAATCTTCGGCGGAAACACACGTATGCACCTGTACCGAATGATGACAGGCTTCATTGCCGAGAATCTATAACCGGCCGTGACCAAATAAATCTTATACTTGCGTAACACAAAAACACACTGAAACATGAGTGATCAAAGTATGAAGCATCCACCAGCGCTGTGGACGCTATTTATGTCTGAAATGTGGGAAAGATTCTGTTACTACGGAATGCGTACCCTTTTGACACTTTTCCTAGTAAAATCTCTTCTAAAAGGTGATGCTGAAGCTTCACTAATCTATGGTGCCTACACCGCTTTGGTTTATGCTGCCCCTGTTTTGGGTGGTCGCATGGCCGATTCTTACCTAGGCTACCGTTATGCTATTATTCTTGGTGCCATTCTTATGGCCATTGGTGAATTCCTAATGGTTGCGGGTACTGATATGTTTGGCTTGGATGCAGGTCTACGCGAAAGCTTAATGCTCATAGGTATGGGTGGTTTGATCGTAGGTAATGGCTACTTCAAGGCGAACATCTCTACCATTGTAGGTAAACTATACAACGATGGTGATCCACGTCGTGATTCTGGTTTTACCATTTTCTACATCGGTATTAACATTGGTGCACTCTTGGCAACAACTGTAGTTGCTTTTGTAGGTGAAACCTACGGATTTGAATACGGGTTTGGCTTGGCCGGTCTCGGTATGCTTTTGGGCCTATTCATTTTCTGGGGTGGACGTGAAAAATACGGACACGTACCAAATATCGAGATCACTGAAGCAGGCCGCGAAAAGTGGTTAGGCATGGAACGTTGGAAAACCATTACTGTTTTATCCCTCCTTCTCATTCCATTGAGCTACGTATTGATTTCTAAGAATGAAATCTTACAATATTTGCTCATTGCCATCTTCCTATACGTAGCTTACCAATTGATCGCTGCGGGTATCAAAGAAGGCCCTGTATGGAGAGACCGCATGATTGCATTGGTCATTATGATGATTGTCAACGTGGTGTTCTGGGCATGTTTCGAGCAAGCAGGTACGTCATTAACGCTATTTGCTGACCGTAACGTGAACCGTGAGATCTTTGGTTGGATGATGCCTGCTTCTATGACGCAGTTCTTCAACCCATTCTTTATTGTAACCTTTGGTTCTTTCTTCTCATGGATGTGGATCAAATTGAGCCAAATGGGCAAGAACCCTTCTATTCCAATGAAGTTCAGTTTAGGTATCCTACAACTTGGAGCTGGTTTCTTGGTTACCCTTGTGGGTCTTATGTTCGTTAACGATGCCTACCAGGTACCACTATTAACGCTAGTATTCTTGTACATGCTGCACACCACTGGTGAGTTGTTTGTAAGCCCTATTGGATTATCAATGGTGACTAAACTTGCGCCGAAGAGCATTGCTGGTACAGCGATGGGTGGTTGGTTCCTTTCTTTTGCTATGGCAAACTACCTCGCCGGTGCCATTGCCGCACTTAGTGGTGGTGAAGAAGGCGGTGAAGCTTTAGGCGTTGCTGAAGGACTAGACAAGTACATCGCTACATTCTCGACCATTGGTTACGTGCTCGTTGCATTTGCAATACTGCTTGCCTTGTTGAAAGGTCCAATTAACAAATTGATGCACGGGGTTGAGTAACCTTTAGCATAGTTTTATCATATGAACCCTGCGCCTTGTGCGT
>CBFHHP010000073.1:0-2353 GCA_965655745.1 uncultured Schleiferiaceae bacterium | reverse complement strand
CATTTCCCAAACTGTCTGAAACGGTACCGTCGATTATACCAACGGTGCCTTGAGCGTACGATAAGCCAAATGCTAGCGTAAAGATTAGGGATAGAAACTTCTTCATGAATAATGGTTGTGTGTATTTGTCTAGTGTGGATCAGTTTCCAAAATACAAATTCAAAATTACTTTCACAGAAAAGCTTCCCTTCTTGTATCTTAGGAATCCTTGTCAACGTTGACCTCAAGATTACCATAGTCACAAGAGAACATGCCCAAGATTATTCACGCTATTTCTGGCCCTCGCAACATCAGTACTGCGCTGATGTACAGCTTCGCGCAGCGACCAGGCTGTGAGGTTATTGATGAGCCGATGTACGGGGTGTATTTAAAGGAATTGGACCCGGATCATCCTGGCAAAGAGGAGACTTTGGCGCAGTGGCCTACGAGCGTGGAAGGGGTGAAGGACTGGGTGCGTTCTTTTGACCATTGTGAAGAGCTTTATCTGAAGAATATGGCGCATCACATGGACGGTCAGCCGTGGCACTGGGTGGAGCCCTCCGCCTATTTATTTTGGATCCGGCACCCGCGCAAGGTGGTGCAGAGTTTTACCAAAGTCATCGATACCATCGTTCCGAAAGATATTGGACTCCTTGAAGAGTGGGACCAATTCCAGCAATTGCAACACGGCAATGTACCAGTAGTGGTGGTCGATTCCGACGAGATGTTAAGCTACCCTGCTCGAAATATGACCATTATTTGTCAGGCTTTGGGGCTAGCACCGAGAGAAGAGATGATGATTTGGCCCCCCGGAATGAAAGAATACGACGGTCCTTGGTGGCCACATTGGTATTCAAACGTCCACAAAAGTGAAGGATTTGGTCCGGCCAAGGCCATGCCTGAACCGCTTAGAAAAGATTACGAAGCCATCGTTGCGGCAACCTTACCGGCGTACGAGGCACTTTATAACCATCGATTACAATTCTAATACTATGCTACAACAGTTCGACCCAAGAAATAAGGACATCCAAGTTTGGGTAGGCGACGGCCTCGTGCACCGCGATGCAGCCAAGGTCAGTGTTTTTGACAGTTCGGTACAAGGCGGCGATGCTGTTTGGGAAGGTATGCGCGTATACAAACACGGCGTGTATTGCCTCGACCGACACCTCGATCGCTTGGAGGACAGTGCCCTAGCTATGGCTTTTGAAGGGGTACCGTCGCGCGAGTTTATTAAGAAAGCCATCCGAGCAACCCTCGAGGCCAACGGAATGATGGACGATACACACATCCGCTTGACCTTGACCCGGGGAGAGAAGGTGACTTCGGGAATGGACCCAAGATTGAACCAAATGGGGTGTAAATTGATAGTTCTTGCCGAATGGAAACCGCCGGTATACGACAATGAGAAGGGGATACGAATCATCACTTCGGCCATTCGTCGCAATAGTCCGATGCACTTAGATTCGAAGATTCACCACAATAATTTGATCAATAATATCTTGGCGAAGATTCAGGCGAATCAGGCGGGGGTCGATTCTGCTTTGATGCTCGACAACTTAGGATTTATCGCAGAGATGAACGGAACGAATATTTTCATGGTAAAAAATGGGAAGCTATTGACGCCCACGGCGGATGCTTGTTTGCACGGCATCACGCGTGGATTGGTATTGAAATTGGCCCGAGCAAATGGGATGGATGTCGAAGAGCGCAACATCTCATTGACCGAGCTGTATTCTGCGGATGAAGCTTTTGGGACGGGATCGATGGGAGAATTGACCCCGATTACTGAAGTGGACGGTAGAACTCTAGTGAACAGGGCAGGTACTGCAGTGACCCAAGAGCTTGTTAAAATGTTTGAAGCCACCCACGAGAAGTGGAGTACTCCGGTGGCCAATTTGTAACTTGCAGCAAACCTCATATAGATCAATGAAGAAGATTCTAATCTTAAGTTTTGCGCTCTTGTCTTTGGGCTTATCGGCTCAACAAAACCCAATTATTTCGGGCTGTTTTACCAATCTTCCGGATACTACTTCGTCCATTAAGATTGCCTTTTTAAAGGGGAATGGCCTCGCAGTTAAGTCTGAGTTTCCGATAAAGAACGGGTGTTTTTCCGGTGATTGGGAACACACAGAACAAGGCATATTCATAGCATATATTGACGGATCTCACACCTTCGATTTTGTCATTTCTGACGGTGATGTAGTGCTTGAGGGAGATTACAATAACATTCAAGCGACAGTTAGAAAGGGACCTGGCCATGACGAATTTGAAGGATTCAAGGCATTAATTAGTTCTGATCCTAGTGAGCAGCAGATTCGAGAATTTCTCCTTAGTATGAAAGACGTTGGACTTAAGCAATTTCTACTACCGCAGC
>CBFHHP010000072.1:0-2419 GCA_965655745.1 uncultured Schleiferiaceae bacterium | reverse complement strand
CTGCCAAGAGGTGCCTGTGCACATCGTAGGTAGTGTTGGCGCCATCTTCCACGAGATTCTTGAAGAGGTGTTAGAAGAGCGCGGAATGCTTCTCGGACAGATCATGCGCAAACCTGTGGACGGACTCATTAAGTATCATCTTGAGTACTTAAAAGTGCTCGATGCCTATAAAGTTTAAACCGACCATATGATTAAAGGATTCATTTTTGATCTAGACGGCGTTATTGTAGATACCGCCGTTTTTCATTTTCAAGCATGGCGTCGACTTGCTCAAAAACTGGGCGGTGACTTTACCGAAGAACAAAACGAGCAGCTCAAAGGCGTGAGCAGAGTAGATTCGCTCAACAAAATCATCGAATGGACTAGTGCTACTGTTAGCGACGAAGAGTTCCAAACGTTGATGGTAGAGAAAAACGAGTGGTACTTAGAATTGGTGCAGGGTTTAGGCCCGCAGGATGCCCTGCCAGGAGCACTTAATTTCTTGCAAACTGCCTACGACCAAGGCGTCAGAATTGCCTTGGGTAGTGCTTCGAAGAATGCCCCCATGATTCTAGAAAAGTTGGGCATCACTCCATTGTTCACTGCGATAATTGATGGGAATAATGTGGTAAACGGCAAACCTCATCCAGAGGTATTTTTGAAAGGAGCAGAAGCTCTAGGACTTGAACCGTCAGAATGTGTCGTGTTTGAAGACTCCATCGCTGGGGTCCAAGCGGCCAAGACAGGTGGAATGTCAAGCGTAGGTATCGGCAATGCTGAGACCTTGCAGGCAGATATCCACTTCACCGCATTGGGCGATACGACTCCTGAAGCTTTGGTAGCTCACTTTTAAGAAGCTTACACACATCATATGTTCAATAAATATACTGAGGTAGATCCTTGGAAGATCATCGAGCGCGGTTGGGATTCTGAAAATCATCCTAAGAGCGAAAGTTTGTTCTCCATCGGCAATGGTCGCATGGGTCAACGCGCAAATTTCGAAGAGACATATACAGGCAAGAGTCTTCAAGGCTCATACATCGCTGGGGTGTATTACCCTGATAAAACAAGAGTAGGTTGGTGGAAAAACGGATACCCGGAATACTTCGCCAAAGTATTGAACTCTTGCAATTGGATCGGTATTCAGGTGAAGGTCGACGGTGAAGAATTGGACCTTCATACCGCTACCGAAGTAGCTTCATTCTACCGCGAGCTCGACATGCAAAGCGGATTGCTCAAGCGCTCTTTCGAAGCAACTCTGCCTTCGGGTAAGATCGTTGCTATTGAAGCCGAGCGTTTAGTGAGCATCGTCCAAGACGAGATTGGAACTATTTCCTACAGCGTTACGCCAAAGAATTTCTCAGGCAAGATTGAGTTATGCTCCTACCTCGATTTCGATGTAGAAAACGAGGACAGCAACTACGACGAGAAGTTTTGGGAGCCTGTTACTCAAGGTCAAGAGGCGGGTGCAAGCTATGTGCACGCCAAGACCAAAAAGACCGGTTTTGAGGTAGCTGTGGCCATGCGCAACAGCCTATCGTTGGACGGAGCGCCGCAAGAATGGGGCATGAGTTCGGATGCAAAACACATGTTCGTCAGTGAGTGCGCCTGCTATGAAGTGGCCGAAGGTCAAACTTTGAAACTTGAAAAATTTGCAGCTGTATTGTCTAGCATGAACCACGAGGTGGCTAGCTTGGACGCAAAGGCAGCGGCGAGCGCTACAGCGGCAGCAGCGCAAGGCTATGAAGCATTACGTGGTGAGCACGTAGCCGCTTGGCACAACAAATGGGAAACCTCTGATATTGAAATTGACGGCGACGCGGAAGCACAGCAGGGCATTCGTTTCAACATCTTCCACATGAACCAGACCTTCACGGGTGTGGACGATAGATTAAACATCGGTCCTAAAGGTTTTACCGGTGAGAAATACGGCGGTTCTACCTACTGGGATACCGAAGCCTACTGTTTGCCCTTTTACCTCGCAACGGCACAGCCAGAGGTGGCCAAGAACTTGTGTTTGTACCGTTACAAGCAGTTGGATAAGGCCATCGAAAACGCAGGCAAACTCGGGTTTACTGACGGCGCAGCATTGTACCCAATGGTGACAATGAACGGCGAGGAATGTCACAACGAGTGGGAGATCACTTTCGAGGAAATCCACCGCAATGCAGCCATCGCCTATGGCGTGTTCGACTACATACGTCACACACAAGATTGGGGTTATTTGGCCGAAGGAGGATTTGAAGTCCTTCTAGGCATTAGCCGATTCTGGTCGCAGCGTGTGAATTGGTCACAGGAAAAGGAAGCATACGTGATGCTCGGTGTAACTGGGCCGAACGAATACGAGAACAACATCAACAACAACTGGTACACCAACCGCATGGCGGCGTGGACTTTGGAGTGGACACTTGAATCCTACAATTGGCTCGCAGAAAATGCT
>CBFHHP010000071.1:0-2803 GCA_965655745.1 uncultured Schleiferiaceae bacterium | reverse complement strand
GCCTGTTGGAGTACTTACCGTGAAAAATTCTTTCGGTGAGTAAGTGTATGATTTCAAGGCTGCCTCAGCGCGCTTGTTCTCCTTAAGTGTACGAACTATACTACCGTCGTTGCTTCTGAGAGTAACAACAGGCGGTACCCCTTCGGCACTGTAGGTATTTACGAAAAGACTGAAATCGTTAGTAAAGGTGCCACGGTGGGTTCCTTTTTCACTGGTGAGCAGCTTCTTGCTGCGGCCATTGATGCGGATGCTGTATATGTTACGCTCAGTAGCATTCATCTCCGAGCTCTGGTAATACAAACGCTTGTCTTCATCTATACCGTAGAACGAAGTAACGTTAAAATCGCCTGAGGTGATCTGACGCTTTACTTTACCCTCCGCACTAATATGATAAAGGTGATTCCAGCCGTCTCTATCGCTAAGCATGATAAATGAGCCGTCTTCCAGGAAATACAATTCATCATTAATTTCTAGATACTTCTCATCAGTCTCTTGGTAGAGTAGGGCATGTTCGCCACTTGGTGCATCTACTGCATAAAGTTTAAGGTCATTTTGCAACCTGTTCATGCTTTGAATCACCCAAGTCCGGTTATCAGACCATTTTGTACGTGGTAAGTATTCGTAAGGCGTTTTATCAAGGACCTGACGCACTTCACCGTTTTCGCTGTCCCATAAATGTGCGGTAACGACACTGTTGTCTTCACCAGCCTTAGGGTATTTGAAGGTATATGGATTAGGGTACAATTTATTCCCGTAAACGTCCATATTGAAACTCCTCACATTGCTCTCGTCGAAGCGTAAAAAGCCGATGTAACGTGAATCTGGAGACCACCAGAATGCACTAACTAGCGCAAATTCCTCTTCGTACACCCAATCCGTTGCACCATTGATAATGCTATTAAAAGCCCCGTCATCGGTGATTTGGATATGCGCATCTGCTGCGATGTCGTAAGCATATAGATTGTTGCCTAGGACGTAAGCCACGTGCTGGCCATCTGGTGAGTAGGTTGCATAGCGAACCTTTTCGTCACGAAGCTTTTTAGCAGTACCCGATTTGAAATCGGCCAACCAAACCACACTTCGAGAGCTGTATCTGTAGATAGATTCCGTTTCGGTTTCTAAAAGTGCAGCAGTTTCATCCGAGTTAAAAGAATACCCATCGAAACCGTTCAATCCTTCTACCGATGCGATATCGAAAAGTGTCGCCACTTTTTCGCCGCTTTCATAGCTGTATTTGTCAATTGTTTTTTGCGTGGTGGCCGAATAGTGTGCGCCGTCATTCATGCTGCGCAATCCACTGATGCCACCGGCATAGAAAGAATAGCGTTGCCAAAGGTCGCTAAGCGTAATAGATTGCTGCCCTACCGCAGTAAAAGAAAGGGCAACACATAGGCTAATGGAGAATAGTTTTTTCATGGAATTCAATTCTGTGAGGAGCTAAAGATAACTCAAGAATTACCACGAATAAAAGCCTATTTACTCAGATTCAGGTGCCAGGGTAACGGCTAGACCTTCCAGATCAGGATGCATGAAAATTTGACAGCCCAATCGGCTATTTTCCTCAACAAAAAAGGCTTGATCGAGCATGTCCTCTTCATCGTCCGAAGGATCTTTGATCTGATGATCGCTTTCCACGTAGCAATGGCACGAGGCACACATTGCCATCCCTCCACAGGTACCTTTTACGGGCAATTCGTACGATTTACAAACCTCCATGAGGTTCATGTTCATGTCCGTTGGAGCAACGAGTTCATGCCTTTGACCTTCGCGGTCAACAACAACGATGTTGATATCTGCACTCATCTTATTCTAGGCTGCCTACACCGCCCATCACGGTGGTGTATTTGAACGATAGTTTCTTATCTGGATAGGCACGCTTGAAGGCGCTTTGAACCATGATGGTACCTTCGTGGAATCCACAAAGGATAAGCTTCAGCTTGCCAGGATAGGTATTCACGTCGCCAATGGCGTAGATGCCGTCAATGTTTGTGCTGTAATCCGTGGCGTTATCCACCACAATAGAGTTTTTCTCAATTTCCAATCCCCAATCTCCAATAGGCCCAAGGGTAGGGGTAAGACCGAATAGTGGCAACCAGTCGGTACATTCAACGAGGGTTTTACTGCCGTCCTTGGCGTGGATAGTTACCGATTCTAGATGTTCACCGCCTGCTACTTCTTTGACCTCTGCGTTAGTGATGAGGTTCACCTTGCCTGCTTCAGCCAGAGCCATGACTTTATCTACGCTGTCCAAGTGTCCTCTAAATGAAGTTCTGCGGTGCACCAAGCTCACTTCCTCAGCAATCTCAGCCAAGAAGATGGTCCAGTCCAAGGCGCTATCACCACCACCTGAAATCACCACCTTTTTTCCGCGATATACCTCTGGGTCCTTAATGATGTATTTTATGCCTTTGTCTTCGAAATCTGTGATGTTGGCAATGGGTGGCTTGCGTGGCGTAAATACACCTAGTCCGCCTGCTATGGCAACAGAAGGCGCACGATGCTTTGTGCCCTTGTCTGTGGTCACGATGAATTGGCCCTTATCGTCTTTATCGATAGTAACAGCGCTTTCGCCCAAGGTGAAACCTGCGTTAAACGGTTTGATCTGCTCCATCAGATTATCAACTAGTTCACCTGCATCTATAGTCGGGAATCCTGGAATGTCGTAAATAGGTTTTTTCGGGTAAATCTCAGTAAGCTGACCTCCCGGTTGTGGCAGCGAATCAATCAGGTGACACTTCATTTTCAAAAGCCCTGCTTCAAAGACTGTAAACAAGCCCGTAGGTCCTGCGCCGATGATAAGAAG
>CBFHHP010000070.1:0-2859 GCA_965655745.1 uncultured Schleiferiaceae bacterium | reverse complement strand
AGTAAGTCATGAAGTACAACGAGATTAAAGAATTGACCACTGCTGAATTGGCAGAGCGTCTTGCTGAAGAAAAAGCAAACTACACAAATATGAAGTTGACTCACACGTTGAGTCCTTTGGAGAACCCATTGCAGATTCGTGTAGCTAGAAGAACAATTGCTCGATTGAGCACTGAATTGAGCTCTCGCTCAGCAGAAGAATAAGTATCATGGAGAATACAAGAAACTTGCGTAAAGAGCGTGTCGGCGTAGTAGCTAGCAACAAGATGGATAAGTCGGTTGTAGTGAAAGTCGAGCGTAAAGTAAAGCACCCTAAGTACGGTAAGTTCGTAAAGTTCACGAGCAAATTCCATGCTCATGATGAGGCAAACGACTGCAACACTGGGGACACAGTAAGAATTATGGAAACTAGACCGCTCTCAAAGACTAAGAACTGGAGAGTTGTTGAAGTTATCGAAAGAGCTAAATAATCATGGTACAAACAGAATCAAGATTAAGAGTAGCAGATAATACAGGTGCCAAAGAGGTTTTGGTAATTCGTGTATTGGGAGGTACAAAAAGAAGATACGCTAGCGTAGGTGACAAGATCGTAGTAACCGTTAAGGATTCGACTCCTGCGGGTTCTGCGAAGAAAGGTGAAGTAAGTACTGCGGTAGTTGTTCGTGTAAAGAAAGAAGTTCGTCGTCCAGATGGTTCGTACATCAGATTCGACGATAACGCATGTGTATTATTGAACGCAGGTGGAGAAATGAAAGGTACTCGTGTATTCGGTCCTGTTGCGCGTGAATTGCGCGACAAGCAATACATGAAGATTGTTTCATTAGCACCAGAGGTTCTTTAATCTAAAAGACAACCATTACAATGGCAAAGTTTAAAGTAAAAAAAGGAGACACAGTAAAGGTGCTGGCAGGTGAGAGCAAAGGCTCTACAGGTCGTATCGTTCGTGTTATTCCAAAGATGAATCGCGTAGTTGTTGAAGGTGTGAATATGATTAAGAAGCACCAGAAGCCTAGCGCTGCGAATCCACAGGGTGGTATTGCTGAAATGGAAGCTCCAATCCACATTTCAAATGTTGCATTGGTCGATCCTTCAACAAATGAAACTACTCGTGTAGGAAGAAAAGTTGACGATAACGGTAACGTAGTACGTTACGCTAAAAAATCCGGTGAGGTATTATCATAAAGAGTATGACACCTAGATTCAAAACAAAGTACAGAGAGGAAATCATTGCGAAGTTGCAGGAGGAATTTAACTACAGCAACATCATGATGGTACCTAAGCTGGAAAAAATTGTAGTTAGCCAAGGTATTGGTGCTGCAGTAGCTGATAAGAAACTCGTTGACCAAGCGATTGCTGAAATGACTATGATTACAGGTCAGAAAGCAGTAGCAACGAAGTCAAAGAAGGATGTAAGTAACTTTAAGTTGCGTAAAGGAATGCCTATCGGTGCTCGTGTAACATTGCGCGGAGACCAGATGTACGAATTCTTAGACCGTTTGGTTAGTGCATCTCTTCCACGTATTCGTGACTTCCAAGGTATCAAAGCTTCAGGTTTTGATGGTCGCGGTAACTACACTTTTGGTGTTACTGAACAGATTATTTTCCCAGAGATTGATATCGATAAAGTTAATCGTATCAGTGGTATGGATATCACATTTGTAACCTCTGCTCCAACTGATAAGGAAGCAAAGGCATTATTAACAGCATTTGGTCTACCATTTAAAAAGTAATAAAGATGGCTAAAGAATCAATGAAAGCCCGTGAGGTGAAGCGCGCAAAATTGGCTGCAAAGTATGCAGCAAAGCGTGAAGCACTAAAAGCTGCGGGTGATTACGAAGGATTGCAGAAGCTTCCTAAAAACGCTTCTCCAGTTCGCGGAAGAAACCGTTGTAAACTAACTGGTCGTCCAAGAGGATACATGCGTCAGTTTGGCATCTCTCGTGTTACTTTCCGTGAAATGGCTAACCAAGGTTTGATCCCAGGAGTTAAGAAAGCTAGCTGGTAAAAAGAAGAAGAGTAGGAATTATGTATACAGATCCAATTGCAGATTTCTTGACACGTATTCGCAACGGCCAGAGTGCTGGTTTGCGTGTTGTTGAAATGCCCTCAAGCAAAACTAAAGTGGCTATCGCCGAGATCCTTAAGGACCAAGGTTACATCCACGATTTGAAAGTAGTAGAAGTTGCTCCTCAGAATGTTCTGAAAGTAGCTCTTAAATATGATAGACTAACTAAGGTTCCAGCGATTCGCGAAATTAAGCGTATCTCGAAGCCAGGTTTGCGCCAGTACCGTAGCGCTGTTGATTTACCTCGCGTAAAGAATGGTTTGGGTATCGCAGTAGTTAGTACGTCAAAAGGATTAATGACAGACAAACAAGCTCGCAAAGAGAATATCGGTGGTGAGCTTCTTTGTACAGTAAGCTAATTAATTAGAAGATTATGTCTAGAATAGGTCAAGCACCAATTGCCGTGCCTGCAGGCGTAGAAGTTGCCATCAACGGTAACAGCGTATCTGTAAAAGGAAAATTGGGTGAATTGCACCAGGAGATTACTGGCGGCATCACCATAAAAATGGAAGACAACACTATCACTCTCGAGCGTCCATCTGATGCAAAAGAGCACAAAGCCAAGCATGGATTGTACCGTGCGTTGGTAAACAATATGGTAGTAGGTGTTAGTGAAGGATTTAGCCACACCCTAGAACTTATTGGTGTAGGTTACAGAGCTTCAAACCAAGGTCAGATTTTGGACCTTTCATTGGGTTACTCACACAACTTCTTGATCAACATCCCTAGTGAAGTAAAGATCGAGACGACAATGGAGAAAGGTAAGGCCCCAACGATTAAGTTAACGTCTCACGA
>CBFHHP010000069.1:0-3162 GCA_965655745.1 uncultured Schleiferiaceae bacterium | reverse complement strand
GTGCGCAAGTACATGGAACAGGAGGTACGCTTCTTCTTTAACAACAGTAATGAGGATCGCTACCTCGAAGATTGGGACATCACGGTTCCTGCAGATGGCGAAATCTATCAAACCCGCAATTGCGGCCAATTCAACCAAGACTAATTCATTTATCATGAAAAGAATCGTAATAGCGTTAAGCGCAGCGTTAATTTTTACTGCTTGCAACGCGCCGGAATCGGCACCAGAAACCACCTCAACCTGGGAAGATGCAAAGCTTCCAGAGTGGGCAAAGGATGCTAACATTTATGAGGTCAATATCCGTCAATACACGCCGGAAGGAACTTTGAATGCCTTCAAGAAGCACCTCCCTCGCTTGGCAGAGATGAACGTAGATATCCTTTGGTTCATGCCCATCCAGCCTATTGGTGAGCGCAACCGCAAAGGCGAGCTTGGCAGCTATTATTCCATCCAAGATTACACCGCGGTCAACCCAGCCTTTGGAACGGTTGAAGATTTCAAAGCCATCGTGGAAGAAGCGCACGCCCTGGGCATGCACGTATTGCTCGACTGGGTAGCCAACCATAGTGCTTGGGATCATCCTTGGGTAGAAACGAACGATGATTTCTACACCCGCGATGAAGACGGGAGCTACCCTATGGAAGCGATCGGAAACGACGGCGGCAAAACAGGATGGACCGACGTGGCCGATCTGAATTACGACGCCCCGCTTTTGATTGACTCTATGGCTGCAGAAATGGATTGGTGGGTAAGCAATACCGGCATCGACGGATTCCGCTGTGATATGGCCGGAATGGTGCCGTATGCCTTCTGGGAGCACACCATTCCTATGTTGCGCGAGAAGCACGGACCGCTCTTCTTCCTAGCGGAATGGAGCGAGCCGCATTTGCTCAGCACCTTCAATGCAGATTACGGATGGGAGTTGCACCACTTGATGAATGACATTGCCAAGGGTCATAAAAATGTTCACGAGCTCGAAGTTTATGTTGCGAAGAGTGATACGGTCTATGGCGAAGATGCGATGAAGTTGTACTTCACCTCCAACCACGACGAGAACAGCTGGCAGGGCAGTGCTATCGAGCGCATGGGCGACGATGCGCGCGCCTTCTTCGCGCTTGCCTTCATGATGGACCAGAGTTTCCCTTTGTTGTATACCGGTCAAGAAGCTGGAATCGATTATAGATTCCCATTCTTTAGCAAGGATACGGCAGGTGTGAATTGGTCCGCGAATACCGATCATGCAGATTTCTATGCCTCCCTTTTTGAATTAAAGCACAATCATCCTGCTTTGTGGAACGGCGCTTACGGCGGTGAAATGAGTTTGACTACAGATACTTTGACGAACACCGTGATGATCTCTAGAACCTTAGGCGAGGACCAAGTAAACGGCTATTTCGGCTTCGGTGGCGGTGAAGTTGTTGCTGGGGAGGATGCAGGGGAATTGGTTATTGATATACACGGGGCGAAAATGTACACCAAAACTTTGGCAACTAACGAGTAACTTTAAGCTCGCAAAAGAACCACCACATGTACAAAATCACAGGAAAAAACACCTTTGAAGTTACACCAGATACCAACCCTGCTGAAGGGTTGCTCGACGGCACCTACTACAACCTAGACATCGAAAAGATGGATGGACGTACCTGGCATATTTTGAAAGACCAGAAATCCTACTACGTGCAATGGGTGGAGCGCAGCGAGGACGGCAAGTCTTTCTCTTTAAAGATCAATGGCCAATTACTCGAGCTGAACGCTAAAGATCATTACGACCTGCTGCTTGAGCAGATGGGCATGTCTGCGGCAAACAGCGCCAAGGCTACCAAACTTAAGGCACCTATGCCAGGCAAGGTACTCGATGTGATGGTGCAGCCCGGTCAAACGGTTGCCAAAGGTGAAGGACTACTCATCTTGGAAGCCATGAAAATGGAGAACATGCTCAAGGCCGAACAAGACGGAACAATAAAATCCGTGAACGTTTCGGTGGGCGATGCTGTTGAAAAGAATAATGTACTTATTGACTTTGAATAATATGAAAAAGACACTCCTACTAGCAACACTTGGCGCAATCGCATTTAGCTGTAGCCAACCTGCTGAAGCGCCAGCAGAAAACCACGAAGGGCACGACCACAACCACGAGAGTATGGCTCCTGAAGAAATGGACGAAGCCACCGGTCGCGTATTCTTTACCAACCTTCAAAACGGCGATACCGTAAGCAACCCTGTTTACGTTGAGTTTGGGGTAGAAGGTATGGATGTTCGCCCAGCGGGTGAGATTGTAGAGGGCACAGGCCACCACCACTTATTGATTGGCAATGCGTTCCTTGCAAAAGGTGAGGTCGTTCCTGCAGATAGCGTAAATATCCACTACGGTGGGGGACAAACTTCTGATACAGTAAGCCTTCCGATGGGTGAAGTTCGTTTGGGCATGCAGTTCGCCAACGGCGTACACGCTTCCTACGGACGCGACATGAGCGCCTCCATCAAAGTGTTTGTGAAGTAGTATGCGCCTTACCAACCGCCTTTCAATTCTAATTTTCTTTTGGGCCCTTCCTGTTTTGGTTTGGGCCCAATTTGATTACCACCATTCCGCGCATATCTATCCAAAGGGCGCAGCTGGCTTTCGTTCAGAATTTGTCTTTGGCGATGCCGGCAGCCATGGCGCTCTGGTTGCACAAATGTCGAAGTGGAATACACAACTGAGCCTGAATAATTATGGGACCTTTGATATAGGATTGTTCCCCAGTATCAACCCCGCCGGACCTGAAATCACACCACTATTTTCCGTGGGTCATAAATCCAGTATCATAGCGTTAGAGGCAGATCAAAATACCGCGTACGTTGGTATCCGCTATGCAGATTCTTTGGTGGTGGCCGATTCATTATTGGATATCGCCGACAAATGGACGCCCACTAATATGGTCTTGGCTTGGGACTTGCAAGACAACAATATCCTTTGGACAAAATCGCTCAACGCCCTTCAAGACTTTACCCTTTCGAACTCGGGAGAATTGATTGTTTTAACCAGTTATCCTGGCAGCTCTGCACTGTTGACTTTGGGTGCTCAAGGGGTCCAATTGGACTCAACATTCATTAATAATGCACTTTCAGGCCACCTCGACCTTGACCAAAACGACAACCGTTATATCAGCGGCCTAGCATCGG
>CBFHHP010000068.1:0-3366 GCA_965655745.1 uncultured Schleiferiaceae bacterium | reverse complement strand
TTATTGCCACGCTCCTAGAAAACTCTTTTAGGTCTGCTCCAAATAAAAAAAGCCCGAGCAACTGCTCGGGCTTTTTTGTTTAATTCAATTTACGGTAGTCCCCGGGGCTCTGCCCTACTTTCTTTTTAAACAGCCGCGAAAAGCTTTGAGGGTATTCGAAGCCTAAATCATAAGCGATTTGGCTGATGGAGTCGTTAGATCCTAGAAGCATGCCCTTAGCAGAACGGACGATGTAGTCGTCTACGTATTCTTTGATTCCCTTACCCGTTTCTTTCTTCAATAGGTCGCTTAGGTAATGTGCTGACATATTCATTTCAGCACCGAAATAGGAGAGTGAAGGAATGCCATGTGTCAAATGCAATCCTGAGGCGAAATAGGCTTTTAGGAGCCTCTCGAATTGGCTCACAAAATCGCTATTCATATTTGTTCGCGTGTAAAACTGACGGTCGTAAAAGCGCATGCAGTAGCTCAAAAGCAGTTCGAGATTCGATACAATGAGGTTTTGACTGTGTTGATCAATGTTCTGAGCATATTCGGTTTTAATTTGCTCAATGACTTGAAGCACAACATTGGCCTCTTTATCACTTAAATGGAGTGCCTCGTTTACTTCATAAGAGAAGTAGGTAAAACTGTCGATGTTATGGTTGAGCGGCGACTTTAAAAGCAAATCCGGATGGAACAGCAACGTCCAGCCCATATTGCCTTGAAGCTTCTCTTTTTTGGGTGAAGTGAATACCTGACCAGGGCTTCCAAAGATGAGTGTTCCTTCTTGAAAATCATAAGAACTTCTACCGTAGCCTAAAGAGCCACTTACCTTGTCCTTAAACATGACGGTATACATATCTGAGGTGAATCGAACATTGAACAATGCTTCGTCCATTCCCTCCATATTCATTCCTTCATCTTCTTTGATAAAACTAATCAAAGGGTGTTGAGGCGCTGGTAGGCCAAGCAGTTCGTGAAATTGAGACACGCTAGTAATGCGTAGTAAATCTGTCATGTTTCAAGGGTTTTATGTCAGTTCCACCAAATCTCTTGGTCGTAGTTCAATGTATCCAGAGGAATCGGAGCACCAATCTTTGGAATTAAGATAGGCATTTCCAATTCCTTCGCTTTCTGAGTAACCCGTTTTGCAGGTTCGTTCCAGTCGTGTAATGCCAGCTTGAAAGACCCCCAGTGTATAGGCATCATGCCCTTCGTTCCTATATCTACGGCTGCCATGGCTGTCTCTTCAGGGGCCATGTGAATTTGAGTCCAGTTCTTATTATACTGCCCACACTCTAGCATTGCGAAATCAAAGGGCCCATACTTTTCACCGATGTCCTTAAAATGAGTTCCATAACCACTATCTCCACTAAAGAAGAGCCTATTGTTGGTGCCGTGTATTACCCAAGAACCCCATAGGGTTGAAGAATTATTATTCAACCCACGTCCGCTAAAATGTCTCGATGGAGTAAAGGCGATCTCGATGGAGTCAATTCGATTTTCATCCCACCAATTGTGCTCATGAATACAACTGCTGTCTATACCCCAAGCTCGAAGGTGTGCCCCAACGCCTAATGGAACATAGAAGTCCTTGGTTTTGTCTTTTAATGCTTGAATACTTCCATAATCTAAATGATCGTAATGATCGTGCGAGATCAATACGGCATCAATTTCTGGCAACTCTTCAACCTCGATAGGAAGTTTTTCAGTGAATCTTTTTGTCCCCACGAGAGGGCTTGGAGACGGATGTTGACCAAGCATTGGGTCAATTAGAATATTCTTTCCATCCAAGTGAAGCAGGAAGGCAGAGTGGCCGAACCAAATAAGCCTTTCGTCGCGATTCTTTGCAATTTCAGTGGAATCTGCGTCCAGAACCGGTAATTCGTGATCCGGCTTGGACTTAGGGTTACCCTTGATATAGGCCTTCATCAAATCAATAGAGCTTGAGAAGGTGAAATCCATAGTCGTTTCTACAAGATTCATGAATTTACCATCGACATAATGGCCGCTTTCATGGTAACGAATTATATCCTCGTTAGAATGCTTGCCGCCCATTTGTGGACTCACATTTACGAATATTGCAACAATGATCACCATCAATAGAAGGGAACCTCCAAGTATAAATCCAATCATCTTAAATAGTCTCTTCATAGTTAGGGCTACGGAGCTACTAAGATAGGCCTACTAAAGGACGCGCTGTAGCAACGATTTTTTTCGCGGCTTCCATATCGTTGGCATGTGGGTTTGGCGATTTCATTGGCCAACCACCTTTCTTACACTCCTTATCCCTATAAAGAACACTGTGCTGACTGAAGTATTCACCGCTGTGTTTAGAAACATCGTCCGACAATAGACAATGCAATGAAGTCTGTGCGCTTTCCCAGCTGCTATCACTAAAGCCAAGCGCAGAGAATACAGGGGTCAACATACCCATCAATGCGTCCATAAATGCACCGCCGCCTTTTCCAAAGTTCGATCGTGCCCACCCGGGGTGAATAGAGTAGGTGGTAACTCCAGTACCTTCTAAGCGCTTTGCAAGTTCCATCGCATACTGAACCGATGCAGTCTTTGCCTCACCGTAGGCTGCGAAGTTGTTGTATTTTCTATTCTTCCAATGCAGGTCGTCCAAGTGTAATTGGTAGCGGTTTTTAGGGCTGCCCGCGTGCACCACGGAAGAAAGTATAATCATTCTTGCTTCTGGCGTAGCTTTCAAGGTATCGAGTAGCAATTCTGTCATTAAAAAGTGTCCGAAGAAACTCGCGGCCATAGTGATCTCAAAGCCGTCTTTAGTGTAGATGGGCTCATTCTTCATGTTGACCATACCCGCATTACATGCCAAACCATCCAATTGCTTGTGCTTTTTAAGGAAGGCTTCAACGAACGCTCTAACAGATTCTAAATCTGCGAGGTCACATCTCATAATCTCATATGTCCCTTCAAACGAGCCGAAATTTTTAGCGGCTTCTTTTCCTGCCTCAGTGCGACGAACAGCCATAACCACGTGCGCTCCTTGCTTTACAAGTTGTTGTGCGGTTTCAAAACCAACACCTGAGTTCGCCCCAGTGATGATATACGTTTTTCCTTTTAAGTTTTTTTCGAATAGGGCCTTGTCCGCCCAAATTAAATTTTTGCTTGCCATGTCAACTGTTTTTTAACGCTACAAACATCCGATGGTAAATTGGCCAATGCATAACAGAAAAAGGAAAGCTTGTAACCAAAAGGTCAAAGCAAACAAAACTCCCCTACTCGAAAGAAGGGGGGTTCTAAAAAGAATTTGTTTGAATATTACTCCGCTGGATCTTCCAATACGAAGTCTTCCATAAATTTAGTAGTGTATACACCTTCGCGGAACTTTTCGTTCTTTATCAATTGCTGGTGGAA
>CBFHHP010000067.1:0-3662 GCA_965655745.1 uncultured Schleiferiaceae bacterium | reverse complement strand
CGTCAAACAGATCTTTTACAAAGCCAATTCTATCGTTCAGCCCAAACTTTAGTGCGTCACCAGCCAATCGGTCGTTCAAACTTTTCTTTTCAGTGCTTTGCGCCTTTTCAGCGACACTTTCACTTTTCACCATCACTGGCTCAGCTGTATTTTCGGCCGGTGGCTCAGGTGCCGCTGGCGCCGGTACGACGGCTTCGTCCAACTGAAATACGGTGCGGTCTTCGTGTGTTTTGAGTACAGGTTCTTCTGATTCTTTTACTTCTTCGGGTAGAACTTGAGCAGCTTTTGCAGCTTCTTCTTTTTCGATCTCTTCAGCGACATCTACCAGCGAGAGTTGGTTATCCTCTTCTTCAGGATTTGCAGTTGTTACAGCATCAGCTACTACAGGAGCCTCAGGGGCAGGTGTAGGCACATCGACCTCTGGAACACTGACTTCAGATTGAAGTTCTGCAATCTTCGCACGAAGTTGAGATTGCATATCCTGCTGCGCAGCGGCAAGTTGCCTCTCAATGGTTTCTTCTGCTTCGAGTAAAGCCAAACCTTTATACAGATCGAGTACGGCTTTTGCCGCCTCTGAATGACTCTTACCTCCTATTTCTAGGGCCAATTGGGCCAATTCTGCTTCAATCTGCGTTCTCTTCTTCATAAACCTTTCCTCTAGCTGTGATATTATCTACCTTTAACGCCAAAGTAGCATTAATCTGTTTTCATGTTTCAAAGCGGTATAGAATTTAACCAACAAAAAGGCGGTTGGATTGAGGTAGTATGTGGTCCCATGTTTAGTGGAAAGACGGAGGAGTTAATCCGTCGCATGCGCCGTGCCCAGATCGCGGGACAGAAAGTCGAAATTTTCAAGCCCACCTCCGACATTCGTTACGACGAACAGGAGGTGGTGAGCCACGATAAAAACTCCATTCCCTCGACTCCCATCGACAACAGCTCGAACATGCTTCTGCTGGCAGACGACGTTCAGGTGGTAGGCATCGACGAGGCCCAATTCTTTGACGAAGGTATTGTTGAGGTGGCTAATGCTCTTGCCAACCAAGGAAAGCGCGTAGTAATCGCGGGCCTAGACAAAGACTTCAAGGGCCGTCCGTTTGGACCTATGCCGAACCTATTGGCTACGGCAGAATATGTCACCAAGCTTCACGCTATTTGCCGCCGCACGGGCGGTCCTGCACACTTCTCTTACCGCATCGTGGAAGGAGACCAAACCTTTATGCTGGGCGAACACGGTGAATACGAACCGGTGAGCCGCTCGGTTTACAACGAATTGAACGCACAAAAGAGTGGCCATTAAAGCCGCACATATTGCAACACTTGCCGGCGCAACTTTGCACGGCCCCGAGGAGGCATCATTCACCCAATTCGCCTTCGACTCCCGACGTATACACAGTGCCCAACCTACGTGTTTTATAGCGCTCGCTACACCGCACGCGGACGGCCACCACTACATTGACAGCGCTATCGCGCGCGGTGCCACCACCGTAATATGTAGAGACGCCTCCCATGCGGCAAACCACCCGTCCACCAGTTTCATCGTGCACCCTGCGCCGTTGGAGGTGCTTAGATCGTGGGCTGCACAGCAGCGGGAAGCACTCTCGGGTGAAGTTGTAGCCATAACGGGCAGCAACGGAAAAACGGTGGTGAAGGAATGGCTGTACGAGCTGTTGGGTGCTCCGGAGGAGATCCACCGTACACATGCTAGCTTTAATAGCGAACTAGGGGTGCCATTAACATTGAGCGCCTTAACAGATCGGCACCAAAGCGCCCTTGTAGAAGTTGGTATAGATGAGGTGGGTGCTATGCAGCGCCATGAAGAATTGGTACGGCCTTCTATCGGGATCTTCACCACCTTGGGCGATGCCCATGGGGAGAATTTTGAGAGTGATGAACAGAAATTCAAGGAAAAATTCAAGCTGTTCGAACATTGCCACAGCTTGGTTATTGGCCGTAAATGGCTGAGGTGGGCACAAGAACTAGGGCTTAAAGTCCCTGAGCGCACACTCGTGTGGGGGCAAGGGGAGGAATTGGACCCAGAGACCATAAAAGATTGGCCGTTTAGTGGCGATTATCAAAAAGAAAACGCCCTGAGTGCCTTGGGCGGTGCGTTGCTGTTGGGTACTTCTATGGAAGATCTGAAGCGTCGATTGGTTCTTTTGCAGCCGTTAGAGATGCGCATGCAATTGCGAGGAGCGAAGGACGGCGGCTATTTACTAGAAGATACCTACAGTTCAGATTTAAGCAGCCTCCGTTGGGCATTGGAAGAGCTCGTCAGCAGTGCACCCACTTCAAGAAAATGGGCGGTGCTCAGCCATTTGGGCAGCGAGGAAAAAACCGTTGAGGCCAAAGCCCTTGCGGCTACCTATGGTTTGGACCGTATCTGGTGGGTTGAAAAGCCGGAGGATGTGGGTGAATTGACCGCGAGTTTCGCCGGGTTGGATTTGAATAAAATTACCGTATTGGTCAAAGGCAGACGCGCCTTTAAATTGGAACAATTTGCCGCTACCCTGCAAGACCAATACCACAGTACGTGGGCTGAGGTGAACCTTAGCGCCATGCGCCGCAACTTGCAAAAGTTCAAAGCGCATTTGGCTCCAGAGATTAAAGTCATGGCCATGGTCAAAGCGGCCAGCTATGGCTCTGGTACCTTAGAAGTAGCCCGTTGGTTGCAAAACTTACATGTCGATTATCTCGGCGTTGCTTTTGCGCAGGAAGCACTGAGCTTGCGTGCAAGAGGCATTACCATGCCTATTTTGGTGCTTAATGTGGACCCACAACAGATGCCGCTGCTTGCTGCGGCGGGTACAGTAGTGGAGTTGTTTGCACGTCACCAGCTCGATACTTGGCTCAGCACTAAGAGAACGGAGGTGCTGAAGGTCCATTTGAAGATCAATACAGGGATGAACCGATTGGGTTTTGCGCCCGATAAGGTGGAAGAATTATTGAAGGAATTGGCCACAGAGCCTCGAGTGGAAGTGGTTGGTGTATTCTCGCACCTCGCTGCGGCCGACGACCGGGATAAAGATGAATTTACGCGCAAGCAGCTGCGTACTTTTGAAGCAGTAGCGGCAGCTGTGAAGGCGCAATATCCAGGGGCTGTGGCGCACGTTTTGAACACGCACGGCATCCACAGATTTTCTAAAGCAGCCCACGAGATGGTGCGCTTGGGCATTGGCTTGTACGGTGCAGGAAGTTATGAGGGCATTGCGCCTTTGGAAGAAGTCATTTCTTGGAAGTGTAGGGTGAGTCAGGTTAGCGACCTTATGTCGGGCGATTCGGTAGGCTATGGTACTACCTTTACTGCTGATAGGCCGATGAAATACGCCACTTTGCCTGTGGGTTATGCCGACGGCTTATCTCGCGCCTTATCTGGTGGAAAAGGTGCGGTTTATATCGCCGGTCACCGCTGTGCCATCCTGGGAAGGGTGTGTATGGACATGTGCATGGTCGATGTAAGTGGCTTGGAGGTAAACCCTGGCGATGAGGTGGAAATTTTAGGTCCTCATCAAAGTGCCTCAAATCTAGCGAATGCGGCAGGAACGATTTCCTATGAGGTCCTTACTGGAATTGGCCCCAGAGTGCCAAGACTTTATATAAAGGATTAAGTCTTGTAATTATTCGGTTTAGCGGAGAGTATTCCCCCGTTTTGTTGTAATTTA
>CBFHHP010000066.1:0-3836 GCA_965655745.1 uncultured Schleiferiaceae bacterium | reverse complement strand
TCTACAGTAGTATCTCCCACTGTGATTTTTGCAGTCTTTGCTTCCGCAGTGTATACAAGTCCTCTAAATGCTAGAGTCGGTGCAGAAAAGTGAATAGGAGCTTCACCACCGTATACTACACACGGTACGTTTCCTGCTTTACGCTCTGCTTTTGCGTATTTAGAACCAACCTCGGTTCTTACATTTCCTTGAATTTCAACAGACTTCATCTAATCTTGTTTATTCTGGTATTACATTATGAAGTGTCCTGAAATACTCTTGTGGTGGTGAACGTTTTTCATCACCTGTGCGAACATTTCAGCAACTGAGATCACTCGGATCTTCGGGTTTTCTTTTGTTTGTGGAATGGTATCAGTGATAACCAATTCTTCCAATGCGCTGTTTGCAATTCTTTCGTGGGCTGGCCCGCTAAGAACGCCGTGCGTGCAGTAAGCGCGAACTGTTTTGGCACCTTTTTCTTTCAGCATTTCAGCCGCCTTACAAAGTGTGCCGCCCGTATCAACCATGTCGTCAACAAGAATAACATTCTTACCATCAACATCACCAATCACGGTCATTTTGTCAATCACGTTTGCCTTCTTGCGCTCTTTGTAACAAACGACTACATCCGCTTCTAGCTTCGAACCGTAAGCATGTGCACGCTTGGCGCCACCCATATCTGGGGAAGCAATACAAATGTTGTCCAGCTTCATTCCTTCGATGTCTTTGATGAACAAGGCTGAAGAATACAAGTGATCAACAGGAACTTCAAAGAACCCTTGTATTTGGTCTGCATGAAGATCCATGGTCATTACGCGAGTTGCTCCGGCTGCCATGAGCATTTTAGCCGCAAGTTTTGCACCTACAGGAACTCTTGGTTTGTCCTTGCGGTCTTGACGGGCAAGGCCGAAATAAGGAATAACCGCTGTAATGTGTTTTGCCGAAGCGCGTTTTGCTGCATCACACAACATCAGAAGCTCCATCAAATTATCCGCTGGAGGGTTCGTGCTTTGAATCAAAAAGACACGGTTACCACGAACAGTTTCCTCAAACGATGGGCAAAACTCACCATCACTGAATTCAGTGATTATGACATTCCCCATAGGAATACCGTACTGTCCCGCAATTTTCTTAGCGAGATCCATCGTGTGTCGACCGGCAAATATTTTTGCTTCAGGTAGCATCTGTACTGTGTATCAGTGTTATTAACGCAATTCACGCACCTCCGTAGAGGGGTGCAAATGTAAGCAAAAGAACATTAAAATTACCCCAAAAAACTAGCGGATTCAATTTCTTAGAGAAAATGTTAGGAGAATTCGAAAAGCCCCTTATTTTTGCCCTCCAATTCCACAGAAGCCTAGGTGGCGGAATTGGTAGACGCGC
The DNA here is from genome assembly GCA_965655745.1 of uncultured Schleiferiaceae bacterium. GTDB lineage: Bacteria > Bacteroidota > Bacteroidia > Flavobacteriales > Schleiferiaceae > UBA10364. Next base: position 2,474 of record CBFHHP010000066.1, on the reverse strand, counting down.
TGGATTCAAAATCCAGTTCCTTCGGGAGTGCGGGTTCGATTCCCGCCCTAGGTACTAAAGCCTCGTTCTTTTCAGAACGAGGCTTTTTTGAGCTCCGGTTAATGAAGCGTTTTACTTTTCGATCAAGAGATATTCTTTGTTTCCGCATTTAAAAGAGATTGCACTGCCTGCACCAAAGAACTTCACCTTAGTGTTTTCGAAATACTCATCTCCATAACGTTTACAAATCGATTTCATAAGAATTTGAATTTCTCTATCGGGTATGATAAAATCAAATTCAGTAGAGACCATATAATCTGGTAGCTCGAATTGCAGAAGAATTTCATCTTCGGTAAAAACCATTCTTGCCTCACCAATCAAAGTTCTTTCTGCCACCTCAGTTTTAACTTGATAAGCATCATAGACGATCTCTTCATCTGTCAACTCTATGACATCAAATTGCCTGGCTTCAAAAGTCGAGTCTGCAAAGTTTTGAATGCTTGCGTTTCCACCGAATACTGAAGTGAATGGAATTATAAAAGGCAGAATGAGAGAAAATCGTTTCATTTGGGTGGTTTTGTCAAAAGTGGAACTTGTATATTTCTTTAGGGTATTTTTTAAATTATATATAATTTAAGTAATTGTAAAACAGAGGTTTACGAGTATTTTTATAGAAGGTAGCTATATAGGTTTTATTTATTGTTTCATTTTGACTCAATTCGAATATTTAAGGTAGACTTAACAGGGACAGAGAATGGTTGGTCTTGGATAAACTACTATTCTTAAATAAGCTTAGTTAGATTCCGCGGCAAGGTTATATTTGGAACATGGTTCAAACGGAAAAGCAAAAGAAGTACGACAAAGCATACCTCAGGATGGCATTAGAATGGGCGCAACTTAGTCATTGCCAGCGCAAAAAAGTGGGGGCGCTCATTGTGAAGAATCGAATGATTATTTCAGACGGTTTCAATGGAACGCCTACCGGATTTGAAAATCCATGCGAAGACGAGGAGAACTATACCAAATGGTATGTGTTACATGCTGAGGCGAATGCGATTACCAAAGTGGCCAGTAGTACTGCCAGTGCACGCGGCGCTACATTGTACATCACCATGAGTCCATGTAAAGAGTGCAGTAAATTGATACATCAAGTAGGTATCAAAAAGCTCATTTACATCAATGAATACAAAGACCGCAGTGGCTTAGACTTTTTGATAAAGGCAGGGGTCGAGGTGGTTCAAATGGACATCGATTGAAACGAGAAAACGTCATTTTATGGGTAGCGTTCTTCCTGCTCTTCGGGGTATGGATAGGAAGCAAATTCGGTGAGGCTCCTCCAGCGGGGGACAAGATGAGCCAATTCTTTGATTACCTCAAAGAGGAATATGTGGAAGAATTGGACGTGGATTCTCTTCAGGCTGAAGCCATGGATCACATTTTATCTTCTTTGGATCCTCACAGTACCTACATTCCATTAGATGAAGGCGCAGCCATGGCAGAGCGCATGCAAGGTGGCTTTTCTGGTATAGGTGTTGAGTTCGCCATCAAAAAAGATTCGCTCGTTTTCGTTCACGTAATGCAATCAGGTCCTGCCGCAGCTGCCGGTATTCTACCGGGCGACCGCGTCTATGCCATTGATAAGGACACGATTATTGGGGATTCGTTAACCAACGATGTGGTTACGTCGAAAATAAAAGGACGTCGGGGGACTTCCGTATCGCTCGAGGTCATTCGAGGAAAAGAACAACTGTCCTTCGAGGTACAAAGAGATTTAGTGCCCTTTGAGAGTGTACTCCATTTACCGGTTGAGGATGGAATAGGCTACCTCAAAATAGATCGATTCGCTGAGACTACTCACGACGAATTTGTGGCGCATTTGGACTACCTCACTGCGACAGGAATGGAAGAATTAATTATCGACCTTCGAGACAATCCCGGTGGATACTTGCACGAATCTGTGGCTATGGCCGATGAGTTCTTGGGTGATAATAAGAACATTGTAACGACCAAATACAAGGACGGCTCGACAAATACGTCTACGGCAAAATCGGGGAATAAATTCGAAGAATTACCTGTACACATTCTCATTAATGAAAATTCAGCCAGTGCTTCAGAGGTGTTCACCGGTGCGCTTCAAGACCACGACCGAGCGACTGTTTACGGCCGAACTTCTTTCGGCAAAGGATTAGTTCAAGAGGATAAGGTACTTGTGGACGGTTCAAAAGTTCGCTTGACCGTTGCCTACTATTATACGCCAAGCGGAAGATCCATTCAGAAACCTTACCGTGAAGGCCAAGTGGTTAACGAAGGTGTTTTTATAAGTGATACAGGTCGCGTTCTCTATTCCCAAGGGGGGATTGAGCCAGATGTGGAAATCACCAATGATAGTGCTTCATACTTCTGGACATTTTCCTACGGTACCATTGATGCCTTTGGGTTTGACTATGCCGATTCACACCGAAGTGACTTCAAAGACTTGAACTTCTCAAATTATT
>CBFHHP010000065.1:0-4227 GCA_965655745.1 uncultured Schleiferiaceae bacterium | reverse complement strand
ATTTATGAAGATGCCCACATTTTCGCGCCAAACTTGCATGCTATGGGATTAATGACAGCGCGCGATTACAACAGCTATAAAGGGTTGTTTGACATCATGGAGAAGAACCTGCAAGCGCCGGATTTGCTTATTTACCTGCGCGCTTCTGTTCCTACCTTGGTTGACCATATTCAAAAGCGCGGTCGCGATTACGAAAACAGCATCCGCATTGATTACCTGAGAAGATTAAATGAGCGCTATGAAGCTTGGATAAATACCTACGACAAAGGCAAGGTGTTGATCATTAATGTGGACAAGAACAATTTCCCGGAAAACCCCGAAGATCTAGGAGAAATCATCCAGCAGATTGACTCAGAGTTGAACGGCCTGTTCTAAGACTTTCAAAATATTTTCAGAAGCCCCCTTTTGACTCAGCACCCATTGCTGAGCCTCATTGCCTTTTGCAGTAAACTCATTAGTTCCGATGCGCTCGAGGTATTGACGGTATGATGATTCATTTTGCGCCGGAATGAGATAGCCCAGTTCAACGAGTTCGTGATTCTCGGCAATCTTTTGCCAATTCGGCCCACTGGCAGCAATTTTCCCTTGAACAGTAGCCTCAAGAACATTATGAGTTGCCTTCCCATACCCTCCACCTATGATGACTCCATCGGCCAAAGAGTAAAGACCAGAAAGGACACCAAATTCAGGGATCATTAGTAGTGAGGTCGCTTCGGGATTGTCGGTGATGGAATTCGCGGCATCATCTTTTTTAAACTGAGACAGAGCGTTTTTCATCGCCTCACCTTCATCTATTTCGTGCGGTACAACCCATGTGGAGAAACCGCTTAAATCCATGCCATTCAACGCCTTGCAATCTTCAAGTTGGGCGCTGCCAATAAGCAAAATGGGTTTGTGCTGCGCTTTCTTCCATGCTACAAACTTCTCGGTAGAACTCTTTCCCGCCAATGTGGCCGCGTAATCATACTTTGGATTGCCTAGAACTTCGGAATGTATGCCCGCTAAACTCATGTTGGCCGCATCCTGCTCTGAGACCACACCCCAAGTATAGATACCTTCTCTGTACACTTTTCGAATCAAGGGCAAAGGTCTGCGTAGATACCAAGGTGTTTTAGTCGCACTCATAGCCATCACAACACCAGGTATGCCTCTTTTACGCAAGGCATTTAAATGGTTTGGCCAAATATCATATCGTACAAAAACAGCTAGTGATGGATTTGCATAATCCAACCACTTATTCACCTCTGAAGGAGTATCTATGGGTAGATAATGCACTTTGGCCTTCGAGTAACTTTTTCGTGGCTCATAGCCTGAAGGGCTGAAAAAGGTCACCACTGCTTGCCAATCGGTATGTTTTTGAAGGAATAGCTCTAAAACTGGACGGCCCATTTCAAATTCACCCAGCGATGCACAATGCATCCAAACCACCTTACCGGAAATTGGCGTGTGCTGTTTCCAACTATCGTCACTTTGGACTTTAGCCATCCAGCTGCCGGCTTTGGCAACGTTGCGCCAAAGTCCGAAGACGATGTTTGAAAGAATTGGATAGACAATCATTAATCCACAAGATAGAAACTCTCCTGCTTCGCGTATACGGGTAAAAACCAAGTGATCGAGCCCCCAATAAACGCATCAAACTTCATCTTGGTATCGCTCACGGCGAGATCCACGTTATAGCCCCGAATATTTTGACTAACACCCAGATTTACATGTAGATTGGCCGACCAGTTTACACGCTCGTCGTTATCCAAATGCAAGAAACGGAGCGAAGTATTCGAGTAGGCTCCTATATGCAACCTATCGTATCCCTCTAGAAAAGGACTTTGAAGTTGCGGTAATGTACCTCGCTGGTCACGCAATCCGATTTTATGCTGACCCAACCCAATACCTTCCATGAGGACCCATCCAGAATTCGGGTTGTACTGAGGTTTAAACAGCTTTCCGAATTGAAAGAGCAACTGCCCTCCGCTCAAACCGGCTTGGATGGTCGCAAACTCGCCATTTACGCCAAGAAAATTGCCTTCATCGTCGGTGAGGTTGGTGAAAATAGATGCCGGATTTTTTACTGAATTGCCATACAAAGCCTTGAAAGTAACTCCAGTAAAAATTCCGTCTTGATTCTTCTTTAAGTATTCAACCTCTGCCGAAGCAAAAGACCTGTAATTCTCTGACATATCCACCAAAGGCTGGTACGCTCCAACAGACAATCCCAAAAGTTGAACAGTACGCGTACTATCCTTTGTTGTTCTTTGGGCCTTAGCCGAAAAAAACAACATGGAAAAGACGCATATTCCGATAAATCTGACGTTAATTTTCATGTTCAGCGATAAGGCTGCAATTTACACTATAGACATCATCCTCAATAATGTATTTTAGCCTAACCAAAAGAACGGTACAAACCCTCACAATATGAAGATTACAGTAATCGGCACTGGCTATGTAGGTTTAGTTACGGGCGCATGTCTTTCGGACGTGGGCATCGAGGTAACCTGTGTAGATATTGATCAGAAGAAGATTGACGGCCTTAAGAACGGCATCCTTCCGATCTATGAACCGGGCTTAAAAGAGATTGTTGAGCGCAACTATGCCAAGGGCAGGTTGAACTTTTCTACCGATCTAAGCGAAGCCATCCAAGGTTCAGCTGCTGCTTTTATTGCGGTTGGTACCCCTCCAGGGGAAGACGGTTCTGCAGATTTGAAGTACGTACTTGCTGTGGCCGATCAGATAGGAAAGACCATGACCGATTACCTAGTGGTGATCACAAAATCCACGGTACCAGTGGGTACTGCTGAAAAGGTGCGTGGTGCGGTAGCCAACGCTTTGGAGCTGCGCGATGTAGATTTCGGTTTTGACGTGGCTTCAAACCCAGAGTTCTTGAAAGAAGGCGCGGCTATTGACGACTTCATGAAGCCCGACCGCATCGTGGTGGGCGTGGATAGCGACGACGCACAGAAAATCATGGACAAGCTCTACCGTCCGTTCACCTTGAACGGTCACCCGGTAATCTTTATGGACATCCCTTCTGCGGAGATGACCAAATATGCAGCGAACGCCATGTTGGCGACGAAGATTTCCTTCATGAACGACATTGCCAACCTGTGTGAGAAGATGGGTGCAGATGTGAATTGGGTGCGCAAGGGTATTGGTTCGGATCCTAGAATAGGAAACAAGTTCATCTACCCAGGTATTGGGTACGGCGGTTCTTGTTTCCCAAAAGATGTAAAAGCACTGGCGCGTACGGGCCGAGAAAACGGACACACCATGCGTATCCTCGAAGCTGTTGAGGCAGTGAACGACGATCAAAAGAGTGTGCTGTTCAATAAAATAAACGCCTACTTCGGTGGCGACCTCCAAGGCAAGACTGTTGCTTTTTGGGGATTATCATTTAAACCGAATACGGACGACATGCGTGAGGCGCCGTCCATCGTATTGGCCAACCTATTGACTCAGGCAGGGGCACACGTTCGTGCCTACGACCCAGTCGCTATGGAAGAGGCCAAGCACGATTTGGGCGATACCATCACCTATTGCGAGAGCGATATGGACGCTGTCCAGGGTGCAGATGCCTTGGCACTGATCACCGAATGGACCGAGTTCCGCGTACCCAACTGGGAGAAAGTGGGCTCGGCTATGAAGACGCGTGTAGTCTTCGACGGTCGTAACCTCTACCGCAGCGCGATTGTGGCGGAAGCAGGTTTTGATTATTACGGAATAGGAATGGGCGAAAACATCGCTGAAAACGCATAAGCAATGCCAAGAGTACTCATCACAGGAGCTGCAGGATTTTTAGGATCACACCTCTGTGACCGATTCATTGCCGAAGGCATGGATGTACTGGGCATGGACAACCTCATTACGGGATAGGAATGGGCGAAAACATCGCTGAAAAAGCATAGGATATGTACAAAGTATTAGTAACAGGAACTGCCGGATTCATAGGTTTCCATTTAACGAAAAGACTCGTTAATGACGGTTTTGAAGTTGTTGGTCTTGATATTATAAATGATTATTATGATATCAATCTTAAGTACTCAAGATTGAAATACCTCGGAATCGCGAAAGAAGAAATCACACTAAATCACAAAATCTTTTCAAGTACTTATTCAAATCTTAGCTTTATTAAAGCTGACTTGGCACATCATGAGTTTATTGTTGAAATGATGCAGTCGGAATCCTTTGATTTTGTGGTTAATCTTGCTGCTCAGGCAGGCGTTAGATATAGCATTG
>CBFHHP010000064.1:0-5050 GCA_965655745.1 uncultured Schleiferiaceae bacterium | reverse complement strand
GGTACACCGAAGTCGTCTACCATCTTCAGAACCGCTGCATTCATTAGCGGTGGTCCACAGAAGTAGAACTCGATATCTTCAGGTGCATCGTGGTGGTTCAAGTAGTTATCGATTACCGCTTGGTGTACGAATCCTACGAAGCCATCACCTTCGTCATCCATGTTCTCCTTAGCATTCCAGTTGTCCTCTGGTAGTGGCTCTGACAATACGAGGTGGAACTTAAAATTCGGGAACTGCTCTTCAATCTGACGGAAATCGTCAAGGTAGAACAACTCGCGCTTAGAACGACCACCGTACCAGTAGCTCACCTTACGGCCAGTCTTCAAGGTGTGGAACAAGTGGAACAAGTGCGAACGCATTGGTGCCATACCAGCACCACCACCGATATACAACATTTCAGCGTCAGTCTCTTTGATGAAGAATTCACCATAAGGACCTGAAATAGTCACTTTATCGCCTGGTTTTTGATCAAATACGAATGAAGAACAAACCCCTGGGTTTACATCCATCCATCCACCTTTCTTACGGTCGAACGGTGGTGTAGCAATACGAATGTTCAACATTACGATATTACCTTCTGCTGGGTGATTGGCCATAGAATACGCACGGAAAAGTGGCTCTGGGTTGACCATCTTAAGATCCCATAATTTGAACTTATCCCACTCTGCTTGGAACTCGTCAGGAGCCTTGCCCAATTTCGGGTGAGACGTAATATCAATGTTCTTGAAATCTACAGTTGTTGCAGGTACATCTACCTGGATGTAACCACCAGCTTCGAAGTCTAGTGTTTCACCTTCCGGCAGTTTTACGACAAACTCTTTAATGAAAGATGCTACGTTGTAGTTACTTACAACTTCACATTCCCACTTCTTGATACCGAAGATCTCTTCAGGTACTTTAACGTTCATGTCGTTCTTCACCTTGATCTGACATCCTAAACGCCAGTTATCCGCAATCTCTTTACGGTTGAAGAATCCTGTTTCTGTAGGTAGAATTTCACCACCACCCTCAGTTACTTGACACTTACACATACCACAAGTACCACCACCACCACAAGCAGATGGCAAGAAGATCTTTTGGTTGCTCAAAGTGTTCAGCAGGGTCGTTCCTGATTCTACTTCTACATCATCTCCGTTGATGTTCAATTTTACCGGACCGCTTGGAGACAAACGCGCTTTTGCCTGCAATAGAATCGTCACCAACAAAAGGATAACGAGTACGAAGACAACTACCGATGAAAGAACTACTGTGCTAGATAAAAACATAGCTACTGTACTTATTATAATTTAATACCCATGAAGCTCATGAACGCGATACCCATCAAACCTGTAATGATGAAGGTAATTCCAAGACCGCGTAAAGGAGCAGGAACGTTTGAATAGCGGATTTTCTCGCGGATGGCAGCGATAGCAACGATGGCCAAGAACCAACCCACACCTGAACCGATACCGTATACCACCGCTTCAGCGATAGTACCGAAAGCACGCTCTTGCATGAAGAGAGAACCTCCGAGGATAGAACAGTTTACAGCGATAAGCGGCAAGAAGATACCCAAAGCGCTGTATAGTGCAGGTGCAAATTTCTCAACGATCATCTCGATCAACTGTACCATCGAAGCAATAACTGCGATGAACATGATGAACGAAAGGAAGCTAAGGTCTACATCTACGAACTCTTCACCCAACCAAGCTAATGCACCAGGCTTCAAAACATAGTTTTCAAGCAACCAGTTTACCGGAAGAGTGATGGTCAATACGAATGTTACAGCAATACCTAAGCCAACAGCAGTTTTTACTGTTTTAGATACTGCGAGGTAAGAACACATACCTAGGAAGTATGCGAAGATCATGTTCTCAATAAAGATTGAGCGAACAAATAAGTTGATTAATTCTTGTCCCATGTCGGCTTAGTTTTCTTCAATGAGTTTAGTGTTTTTCGCACGTTGCGCCCAGATGATTAGACCTACAACGATCAAAGCCATCGGAGGGAACAAGAAGAACCCGTTGTTGGCATAGAATCCTCCGTTTGCGATGTACCAGCTGTCTGGAATCACTTGGAAGCCAAGCAACGCACCAGAACCTAGCAGTTCGCGGAAGAAGGCAACAGCGATGAGAATGACACCGTAACCGATAGAGTTACCGATACCGTCCAAAAAGGCTTTCCATGGACCATTACCAAGCGCGAAGGCTTCAAAGCGTCCCATGATAATACAGTTCGTAATGATCAGACCAACAAATACAGAAAGCTGCTTGCTTACATCGTAGGCGAAGGCTTTTAGGAATTGGTCCACCAAGATTACCAAAGAGGCAACTACTACGAGTTGCACGATAATACGGATACGGTTTGGGATAAGGTTACGAATCAACGAAATGATTACGTTACCTGCGGCCAATACAAACATTACAGAAAGTGACATTACGATAGCCGGCTCAAGTTTAACCGTAATCGCAAGTGCAGAACAGATACCCAGTACCTGGACTGTAATTGGGTTGTTGTCGTTGAATGGATCAGAAAGCAGTCTCTGATTTTTCTTCGAGAACAACGATTCTTTTTGTTTTACTTCTGTACTCATGGCTTAGATGTTTTTGAAGTATTCAGCGTATGGTGCAAGACAATCTGTTAGCATGTCGTTTACACCATTAGAAGTAATCGTACCTCCAGAGATACCATCTACGGCGTAATCACCAGCAGAAGTACCTGCTTTAACTACTGAAATCGATTTAAACATTCCCGCTTCAGAGATTTTCTTCCCTGGGAATTGGTCGGTAAACATTGGCGTCGTGATTTCGGCACCAAGACCTGGCGTTTCACTCTTGTGATCAAAAGTTGCACCAACTACAGTATTACCGTCGCTCTCCAAAGCTAAGTAGCCCCAAACAGGACCCCAAAGACCTTTTCCGCGCATTGGAATAATGTAGTACGTATCGCCTTCTTTCTCTGCCACGTACAATGGAACCGAACGGTCCATATTACCCGCCTTAATGGCTGCCGCCATGTCAATATCGAAAGCTGCTGATGCATCTTCAGATACTACTGTTCCGCCCTCAAGAGTCAAGCTTTGCTTGATGTACTCTCCAAAGGCCTCATCAGATTCTGAGCGATCTACCTCGATACCGATAGAAGCTAGAATGCTTTGTTTCTTTTCTTGGCTAATGTTTGAGGCTTGCTTGCTCTTAAGACCAAGAGATGCTCCAGACAAAAGCACAGCTACCAACACCACCATCACTGTGGCGAATGTGTAAGTATATGCGTTGCTATTTACGTTCATCGTGTTATGTAGTTTAGGCGTTAGCTAGACGCTTCTCGCGACGTTTGATGTTTGCTTCTACAACGTAGTGGTCAATCAATGGCGCCATTACGTTCATGAAAAGAATCGCCAGCATGATACCTTCAGGATAAGCAGGGTTGAAGACGCGAATCATGATACCAAAGAAACCGGCTAAGAAACCGTAGATGTATTTACCTGTTTCCGTCTGAGCGGCACTTACAGGATCAGTAGCCATAAAGACCATACCGAACATGAAGCCACCCAACATCAACTGGTGGATAGGATTCAATCCCATAAACTCGTTTACAGCAAAGGCATTGAAAATACCTGCCATTACTAACCCACCTATAAAGAAGCTCAACATAATTCTCCAAGAACCTACACCCTTGAAAATCAAGAACAAGCCTCCAAGAAGAATTAATAATGCTGAAGTTTCACCAATAGATCCTGGAATCAATCCAAAGAACGCGTTCATTAAAGAGTACGTGCCCTCTGGGCCAAATTGCGCCATAACTGTTTCCGTTGCTGGATTACCTAGGCCTTGACCTACTGTAGTGGCCAAATCACCCATGGCAGTTGCACCTGAGTAACCGTCTACTAGATCACCGCCTGAAGTATTGATCCATACTTGATCGCCCGACATCCACGTTGGGTATGCAAAGAATGCAAAGGCACGTGCTGTAAGTGCTGGGTTCAACAGGTTCATACCTGTTCCACCAAATACTTCCTTACCAATGAGTACAGCGAAAATAGTCGAGGCAGCAACCATCCATAATGGGATGTCCACTGGCATGATCAACGGAATCAACAAACCTGAAACCAAGAAACCTTCGTTTACAGGGTGGTTGCGCTTCCACGAGAAGAAAATCTCCACACCCAGACCCGCTGCATACGTCACAATTATAAGTGGCAACAGCTTTAAGGCACCGAATAGGAAGTTATCTAATAATGTGCTGTCCAAACCGATTGCTCCAAAATGCAAACGGCCAATATTCCACATTCCAAAAAGGAGCGCAGGAACCATGGCGAAGATTACAGTCACCATGGTGCGCTTTAAATCGATCGCGTCGCGAACGTGCGCTCCAGTGTGAGCAGTGTGGTCAGGAACGAAAGCCATCGTCTCCAATGCATTGTGCAATGGGTAGAGGATGTTTCTTTTGCCATCTTTTTCAACAAGCGGTCTAGTCTGGTCGAATATGTTTTGTACAAACTTCATAATCTGGCTTTTATTACATCATTTCTTTTCTGAGATCATTCAAACCGTCTCTGACGATTTGTTGCAACGGCAGTTTAGAAGTACAAGCAACTTCAGCAAGTGCAAAGTCCTCTGGCAATACCTCATAAATACCCAGCTTTTCCATCTTCTCGATATCACCAATCAAGATGGCGCGTAGCAACTGCTGCGGGAAGATGTCCATCGGAATGAACTTGTCGTACTCCCCTGTCACTACAAATGCACGCTCTTCACCGTGCATGTTGGTATCCAAATCGTACTTTCTATTTGGGAACAACCATCCCCAGAAGGCACGATTCGTTGAGAACTTGCCAAAACCTGGAAGTACCCAACCGAAAAATTCAGTTTGGTTTCCTTCAGGAATCGCTGTGATTTGAGCCTTACCAAATACCATAAAACCTTCGGCATCCATCTGCGTACCGGTAAGCACATCACCAGCGATCACACGAGTGTTATCGAGATTAATATTTGCTGAATTAAAAGCAGCAAGGTTCACCCCTTGCAACATGGTCGCATAACCACTATTCGTTGCTTTAGAACCTGTAACT
>CBFHHP010000063.1:0-5647 GCA_965655745.1 uncultured Schleiferiaceae bacterium | reverse complement strand
CGCGAGGGAATAGACAGTATCCTAAAAGCGATGGACCAGCAGATGAGTTTGTGGGTAAGCGACAGCGAAATTTCCCGATTAAACCGTGGCGACTCTGTTCGCATTAGTACAGCTTTTGCGCGTATTATTACCTTGTCAAAATTGTACACTGAACTCACTTCTGGCCAATTTGACATTACCATAGCTCCGGTGATTAAAGCGTGGGGCTTTTCGGGTGGAGATTACAACGACAATGTCAATGTAGATAGCCTTTTAAAATATGTGGGCAGTACTAAATTGGCCTTGCCTGAACCAGATTCACTGTATGCATTGCCTTCAGGGTTTCAAGTCGATGTAAATGCCATTGCACAGGGGTACACGGTGGATATTATCGCTGATTATTTAACCGCCCAAGGCGTAAAAAACTACATGGTTGAAGTAGGCGGTGAGGTGCGTTGTAAAGGCGAAAATGTGAAAGGCCGTGGATGGCGAATAGGTATTGAAAAGCCGGTAGAGGACCGCATTCCTGGTCAATTCCAGACCATCATTGCCTTAGACTCCATGTCGCTTGCTACGAGCGGGAACTACAGAAAGTTCTGGGTCGATGAAAGCGGTCAGAAGGTGGTGCATACGATAGATCCGGAAACTGGTCAGCCGGTGATAAGCAATGTCTTATCAGCGAGTATTATTGCTTCTAATGCGACATTGGCAGATGCATTAGCCACTGCGTGTATGGTTGCAGGGCCGAATGCCTTACAATTGGTTGCGCAATTTCCAGATGTTGAAGCCTACTTTATCGTGGGCAATGTGAAAGGAGAATTAGAAGTACAGAAGACCGAAGGATGGTCGGCGTACGAACTTAATTAAGCTTGCTCGAGGTTGTTCTCACACTGATTCGGGTTCTTTCCGCAGTACGAACACGTCTCCCCATCTTGATTTAAAAATGGGCTTTGCGAGGCACAGGTGCCGGCGAATTCTCCGTCCTTTTTCGCCCAGATTTTAATAGCAATTCCCGCTACGCCAAGACCGAGCAGTACTACAGTGATTCCGATGAGTTTTAAAGCTACCATAAAAGGGTAATTTTGATGCTACAAAGGTACAACGTAGAGTTGGAATTTCGAAGCTATATCAATTGCCCGGTTTTCTCAGCGAGAGGATAAATAATCGCGGTCTGTGAAGTACATTTGTAAGACCAGAATAACATTAAAATCAAACACATATGAAAATTACTGTTGTTGGTGCCGGTAACGTAGGTGCTACAGTAGCTGAGAACATGGTTCGTCGTGAATTGGCTGAAGAAATCGTACTACTTGATATCAAGGAAGGATTTGCAGAAGGTAAGGCGATGGATATGAACCAAACTGCAACCTTGAACGGTTTCGATTCAAAAGTAGTGGGTTCAACCAACGATTACAGCAAGACTGCCGGTTCTGCTGTAGCAGTAATTACTTCAGGTATTCCTCGTAAGCCAGGGATGACTCGTGAGGAGTTGATTGGCACGAATGCGAAGATCGTACAGATGGTAACTGAGAACTTGATCAAGCACAGCCCTGAAATCATCATCGTTGTGATCTCTAACCCAATGGATACGATGACGTATTTGACGTCGAAGAGCTCAGGATTGCCAAAGAACCGCATCATCGGTATGGGTGGTATCCTAGATTCTGCACGGTTCAAGTACCGTTTGTCTGAGCAACTCGGTTGTTCGCCTAACGATCTTCAAGGTCAGGTAATCGGGGGTCACGGTGATACTACTATGATTCCATTGATTAACCATTCTACGTACAACAGCATGCCAGTGACTCAATTCTTGACGCAAGAGCAGCAAGAGTATGTTGTTGCTGAAACTATGGTAGGTGGTAAAACATTGACAGGTCTCATCGGAACTTCTGCATGGTATGCACCAGGTGCTGCAGGAGCAGAGTTGGTTGAGAGCATTGTACGCGACCAAAAGAAAATGTTCCCGTGTTCTGTATTGCTTAACGGCGAGTACGGTCAAGAAGATATCTGTATCGGTGTTCCAGTAATCGTTGGTAAGAACGGTTGGGAGAAAGTAGTAGAGTTTGATCTAAGCGCTGACGAGAAAGAGAAGTTTGAAGCTTCTGCTGCTGCAGTTCGCAAGATGAACGCTGCACTGGACGAGAATCTATAAGCCCTAAGGGCGTGAAATAGACCCCGTAGGGGCGAAACAGAAACCCCCGAGCGCGCAGCGCTCGGGGGTTTTTTATGCGAAAATTTTCGAGACTCATTTTAGCATTCTTTCCCCAGAAACTGATGTGCAATAGCCTTTGCCAAAGAACCGATAGCGTGTCTTGGTAATGATTCGATACACCAGGTCTCGTAAAAAGGTAGGCACAAGGTGAAACACTTTGGTCCAGCGGTAACCGGGCAGCTGCTCGAGTACTAGCAAGGCGGCTTTGGAACGAATGTAGAATTGGCCATGCATAAATAAAACGACCGAATCTTCACTCTTTAAATGTTCGGGTAGATGTTCCGCTGCCCAGTTGCTTTGCAAAGACGCGAAGGAGAATGTGCCGTGGAAATCTCTGTAATGAATCCAGTCGACACTCTTGTTGCACAATGTACATGGGCCGTCAAAAAGAACAACTATTTCAGACATCACTGAAGGACGAGTTTCTTAGTGGCTAGGATGTTGCCATTTTCTGCGAGGAACTTCGCGATATACAGACCTTTCGGTAATTTTAAGAAATGCTGGGTGCCCAAATCATAGATGCCCACTTTCTTACCTAAGAGGTCATAGAGAATAACTTCTGAAGCCCCGTTGCTCTCAAAAAGAACAGTCCCGGTGCTTGGGTTTGGAAGGATACCTATTTCGATATTCAACACTTCCTCTTCAACACTGATACTGTTGAAGGCCTTGCCTTGGTAATAGTGAAGACCGCCGCTCATATTGCCGACAATAACATCAGGGTAGCCGTCCGCATTGAGGTCGGCAACGGCCGGGTGTAATCTCTTTCCAGAGCTGAGCATATGTGCGTCCGTTTGATGAAGCGTTGGCGTAAAGTTGAAGCGCATATTTGGTCGCTTCTTGTTCTTACTTAGATAGGGCATGAGACACCCGTTTTTAGTAATGCTGTTCCAACCAGTAATGTCGCCGATTAGCACAGAGTTAAAAGAGGTGCTACCGAGAACTACGGGTATGTCTCCCGTCTGTGCATGCTTCGAGAAGCAGACTTGTACTAGGATGTGGTCGGTGCCGTTCCAGGCAAATGGGGTTGAGAGTTGAAGGTCGTTCCATCCTGTAGTCATCACGCGAATCCCATCATATACTTGCGTAAAGCCCGAATTTTGGAAGGTAGATTGTGCGGTGTCGCTAATGTGTTTGATGCTGATGGTGAATCCTTGCGTGAGGTAAAGGTTGGTATTGGTTCCTATTTCGAAGCCGATTGAATTTATTTGACCAAAGGAAGCCCCGGCCGCGAGCAATTCATCTTTCGTATAAATGATTTGCATACGACCGTTGCGCTTGGAACCGCCAAAGGGTGTTTCCTCGCGGGTGGCAGAAGAAGTGGTGCCGCTTCCAAAAACAGCATCTACATTCGTCGCTCCAGCCATGATTGTCGCCAATGAATCGAGATGCACGATCCCTTGATCTTCAGAGCCTATTAGTAGGGTAGTATCAGCGCCATAAATAACCGATGGTACTGAGTAGCCGCTTGGAGCAAAGGGGGAACTCATATCTATACCTACCCAATTCGCATCGACAAGAGTAAAAATGTTTGGATACGTACCGGTATGTTGATAATAAGCTACAGTTCCAGCCTCATTGCCAATCATTAGATCAAGGTCTCCATCGCCGTCGAGGTCGCCAAGGGCAGGTGTGCTGTGGTTACCAACATCAATGTTTTGCAAGCCGCCTTTGTAGGTGAAGGATGGTGCCAGAAATGTTCCTGTGTTTTCGTAGTAGAAAATCTCACCGGTCATAGCACCAATAAGCAGGTCAGGGTCATAGTCGCCATCAAGGTCGCCAAAGGCAGGACTAAGATCTTCGCCCAAGTTGTTGAAGCCTGCGCTCACGTAATCGGTATTGGTCAATTCAAATTCAGGCGATGTATTCGTGCCAACATTGGTGTAGAGATGTAAAGAGCTCTTGTAGGTGCCTGGCGCTAAATAGGCGCCCTTGCCTCCTACAACTAAATCATAGTCCCCATCGAAATCTAAATCTACGAGGGCGGGGCGCGCAGTGGAGCCGAGGTCAATCATTTCGTCAACCAAGAAACTGCTGTCTAAAGAAGCAAAAACAGGGTTATTTGAAGCCCCTGTATTTTCATACAGCCATGCATTCCCTTGATTGATGGAGCCGTTCAAATTTGGAGCTACAAGCAGGTCAGGAATACTGTCAAAATCGACATCCTCATAAAAGGCTGCGGGGAAGTACTCGATATTCGTAGGGATACTGGTAGGGAATAGGGTATCCTTACTTGACATGTAGGCGCTGTCGATATGCCCGCCATTGAATGCGGCCACCAAATTGGTAAAGCTCACATCGCCAAGCAGTACATCGGTCAATGTATCTCCATTAAGGTTCAGTGTTAGAACTGTTGATCCAGCATGAGCACCTCCGGCGTTTTTTTCGCTGAATTCCATTTTCTGGACACCTTGACACGCATCCAATGCAAGGTCATTGCTATTTAGGCCTTCTTCGAATCGACCCCAACATGTAGTATTCATCGCAAAGTCTAAACCGTTGGGGGTAAGACCTTCGTGCCATTCGATGGTCGCGCGCTGTCCGAAAGTTAGCACGTCCAAATCACCGTCGTTGTCAATATCGTCGATGGCTGGGATATCACTGCTGAAATTGTAAAGATTGGCCGTGGCACTGCCTACATTCGTGGTTAGATACGTGCCTGTGAGCGCCCAGTCAAACTGAAGAGAGTCTGTGCTGTTGTTGGTCCAGACGCCCATACCGCCGAGAACATAAGCGAAAAGGTCTTTCTTTCCATCGCCGTTGTAATCGCGAAAAAGCCCCCAATATTGAATTTTTGGCAAGCTGTCTGCATATGCTGGTGCCGGTATCCAAGTATTGTTTTCTGCTAGGAAAGTGAGCCAACGGTTGCCTTGACGGTCGAAGGCAACGAGGTCTTCTGTACCGTCCAAATTAAGATCTACACGGGAAAACTGAGGTAAATCGACCCCGCCCATGAAAGCCATACCTAACGTATCACTCCCTGAAATCACTGTTGGGCCTTGGGTCCAGTCAAAACTCAGTCGGTTGGACTGTCCGCACAAATCCACTTGTGTAAGCAGGATAGAAAGTAGGATGAGGAGTAATCTTTGTATCATAATTCAAAGATAACTCGCAACAAGATTCATACCGCATTAAAAATGGTTAGGTTAGCCACTCCGACTTAGTTATATTTGCGCGTTATTGGAAAAAAGAAATAATCCACACAATGCAAAACAAAGGATTAATTACCGCGTTCGCGATCGCTCTAGGGTTGGCCTCACTATACCAGCTCTCTTTTTCATGGGTAGCGAATGGCGTAGCAAGTGATGCAGAGGAGTTCTCTGCGGGTGATTCGAAAGTCAAAGCAGCTTACCTAGACAGCATGATGACGCAAGAGGTATACCCAATGTTGGGATACACATATGCTGAGGTTAAGAAGCGTGAAATGAACTTAGGTCTTGACCTTAAAGGTGGTATGAA
>CBFHHP010000062.1:0-5918 GCA_965655745.1 uncultured Schleiferiaceae bacterium | reverse complement strand
GTCTCGGAGCTCAAAAATTGTCTGTAAAATCTCTGGCGAGACATGATTAATAAAATAGGCTCTAACCGACATAAGGTAATCTTTTAGCAAGTTTAACTTCTTCTCGGCGCCGCAGCCCCGAATGTTTTGCATCAAGAAAATTTGGATGTCCAAGATTTGTTTTTGGAAGGACTCCCGCATCTATTTTACCACCGTGCCTCTTGGAGAGATCGGTTGGTACCCATTATGGGTTCTTAATGCTGACTTAAACAACGTTAGAGTAGTGTTGGTATTGTTCACATCAATGAAAACCCCCAACACCTGTGTCAGATGATGGGGGTCAACCAATAAACCTTTGTTGCTCGTTCAGCAACTACAGGTCGTGTGTATTTCTTTAGAATCTGTACCCGAAGTTTAGACCGCTTATGAATTCCGCTGGGCCCCATGAGTCGTCAATTTCTTCCCAAACGATACGTCCCATACCGATGAATACATCGACAGTGATCTTGTCATTGTAGATGTATTTGTAACCACCGGTGAAACCTAAAGATGCATAATCATCGCTTGTTTCACTACCGTCCCAATCCTGATAGGTATTGGGAATGTAGCGAGTAGCCAGGCCTAAGAAAACCCCTTGATCTTCAAATTTGTTAAAGTACTGTCGAACACCTGCACTAAGACCTCCGTCGCGAGATGTCCACATCCAATCTTGAAAGTCCTGAGAGTTGTACCAAGCCGATGCCAGAATGGTAAGTGAGGGTTGATTTTCCAATTGAAATTCTGCGGTGACGTTGTACGCACCCAAAGCCATTCCAAAAGGATTCGTTTTTAATTCTACCTGAGCGTTTGAAACAAACGCAGCTAAAGCGAAAGCAATTGTAAGTGTGAGTTTTTTCATAACTAGTTGTGTTTTAATTAATTCGATACGACAAGGTTGTTGTTCAGCGTAAGGTAGTGAAATAAAAAAATCCCTAAATCTGCTCGATCTAGGGATTACTAATACGTGAATTTTGTGTGTTCTAGTTAGTTTTGTCTCATTTCTGACACAAAACCATGCTTACTTCGCTACGTTGACTGAGCGAAGTTCGCGGATGACTGTGACGCGTACTTGGCCCGGGTAGGTCATTTCCGTTTGGATCTTTTGGCTGATGTCGTAAGAGATCTGTGCTGCCATAGCATCCGTAACCTTCTCACTTTCTACCATCACACGTAGTTCGCGGCCCGCTTGGATCGCGTAGGCTTTGGTTACACCGTCAAAGTCGTAGGCTAGGTTCTCTAGGTCCTTAAGACGTTGGATGTAGCTGTCTGCCACCATGCGGCGTGCGCCTGGGCGTGCACCTGAGATGGCATCACATACCTGAACGATCGGAGAGATCATTGAAGTCATCTCAACTTCGTCGTGGTGGGCACCGATCGCATTACATACATCTGGCTTCTCGCCGTACTTCTCTGCCCACTGCATACCTAGGATGGCGTGCGGTAGATCAGTCTCTTCGTGCGGTACCTTACCGATATCGTGCAAGAGGCCTGCGCGTTTAGCAAGTTTTGGGTTCAATCCAAGCTCGGAAGCCATGATCGCACACAAATTGGCCACCTCGCGAGAGTGCTGCAACAAATTCTGTCCGTAAGAGCTTCTGTACTTCATACGCCCAACCGTCTTGATCAGTTCTGGGTGAAGACCGTGGATACCAAGGTCGATAGCCGTACGCTTACCCGTCTGCACAATCTCTTCTTCGATCTGCTTGCGCGTCTTCGCTACCACTTCCTCCACACGTGCAGGGTGGATACGACCGTCGCTTACCAGCTTGTGCATCGACAAACGTGCAATCTCGCGGCGTACTGGATCGAAACAGCTCAAGAGGATCGCCTCAGGGGTATCGTCTACAATAATCTCAACACCAGTAGCTGCTTCAATGGCGCGGATGTTTCTACCCTCGCGGCCAATGATCTTACCCTTGATGTCGTCGTTCTCAATGTTGAAGACACTCACGGCATTCTCGATAGCGCTCTCTGTCGCGACGCGCTGAATGCTCTGGATCACGATCTTCTTCGCCTCTTGCGACGCGGTGAGGTTGGCTTCTTCCATCGTGTTCTGAATGTGCGCCTGTGCGTCGAGCTTCGCCTTGTCTTTCAACGCCTGAATCATCTGCTCCTTCGCTTCCTCTTCAGTCATTCCAGTCATTGCCTCAAGCTCTGCAATCTGCTTGTTCTTGAGCTTGTCGAGTTCCTTAGATTTTGCATCTAAAGATTCGCGCTTCTTCGCAACAGTCTCCTTCGCACGCTCCAAATCTCTCTGCTCGCGCTTAAAGTCCTGGATGCTCTTCTTCAATCTTTCGTCTTTCTCACGGAAAGAGCTCTGACGCTGCGCCAACTGTTGGTCGCGCTTGTTCACAGCTCTTTCGTGCTCCTCCTTGAGGTTTAGGAATTTCTCTTTGGCTTCAAGGATGCGGTCTTTCTTGATCTGCTCGGCTTCTTTCTTTGCCTCCGCGATCATAAGAGCGCCTTTTTTCTTCATGGCACTCTGCCACAATGTGTACCCTACCCCTGTTCCGAGGACGAGTCCAATCACTGCAGCTACAATAGTCATTACCATATCATAAATGGTTTACAATTCTTAAAAACCCATACCTGCTGCGGCTGTTGTCTAAACTCCTTTTAATCAGGATCTGCCTCTACCGTTGCGCCTTGACCTTCCACTGGAGCGAACTCCCTCATAGAGGTGCGGCCTGCTCGTAACGCATCGAGCTAGAGTCATAACAACGTGCTCGTTGAGTTTGACACAAAAAACAGCAAGTATGGGAAACTTTTATCCGTCTTGTAGGGCCGCATCTAATGCAGCTTCTACATCGGCAAGCGCTTTGCCTGCCTGAGACTGAACGTCATGAGATTGTTGTGTGGCCAATTCCGCACGCGATGCCAACTGCAGGGCACACATACTAAGTACGTCTTGCTTGTCCTGCACCGCATAGCGCTCCTCAAAGCGTGCTACGGCATCATTTATGGTTTTCACGGCCGTCCGAATCTGTTCTTCCTCTTCCCTCTTGATGGTCAAAGGATAGGTCCTTCCGGCTATGGTCACTTTTATCTTTAGTGTCTCGCTCACGAGATTAGGCACTTAACAATTTCATGCAACGGTCAATTTCCCGTATCAACTCCGCAATTTTCTCCTCGCTGTATGTATCCCGTGCGGGCGAACCACTTTGGACAGTCATCGCAAGATTGCGTTGTTGCAACTGCTCCTGAAAATCTGCATGCTCTACTTGCAAGGCCGATAAAACTTCCTGCAAATGAGCTATTTGATCTTCTAATTCACTGATTCTCATTTTCAAAGCAGAATTCACCTCAACTACTTTCGCAGCCTTCGATAGAACCCTCTCTCGTTGAGAACTTAAATCAGATGACATAGGTATCAGTTTCCCTCAAAGATACCATTTGTACATTTGCTTGATGCAGAAAATTTTCCCTTTCATCGGTTTTTTGTTAACCCTTAACATTACCTCGGCACAGAATTTCAAGCCTAGCCCGCCTTTGGACATCCCTTTGGTGCTAAGCGGCACATTCGCAGAATTACGCGGAAATCACTTTCACGGGGGTATAGATATAAAAACACAAGGCCGCAGCGGTCTTAGAATCAATGCTGTAGCAGATGGCTATGTCAGCCGCGTCGCCGTGAGCCCTTATGGTTACGGAAATGCACTTTATCTGCGACATCCCGAAGGCTATACCACGGTTTACGGCCACTTAAATGCCTTTTATCCAGAATTGGAAAAATGGGTGGAAGACCAACTGCGCGATCGCAGCAAAAACGACGGCAACCTCTACCCTTCGCCGGAACAATTTAAAGTGGTTCGCGGCCAGCTGGTCGCTTTCAGCGGAAACACGGGCGGCTCTTTTGGTCCACACCTGCACTTTGAGATCAGAGATACCAAAACAGAAGAACCATTAAACCCTCTAGAATTTGGAATTAAGGTTCAAGACACCCGTAAACCAGATGTTCGAGGTTTAAGATGGACTGCCAAAAACTTTGGCGACGAGGGTACATTCAAAGCTGGAGATACTATTAAATTCTCACGTGGACTAGGAATTGACCTGTTCACCACGGACAAACAAGACCTCGCCAACAACAACAATGGGGTGTATTCTATTGAGGCTTTGATCGAAGGACAACCTTTTTTCGCAGCAAATTATAGACGCATCAATTTCAGCACCTCACGCTTTATAAATGCACACATCAACTACGACCTGTATTGCTCGCAAGGAGTGCGCTATACCAGGTTGTACGAACTTGAGAACAACCCACTAAAGGTCACGGAAACCTATGAGATAATGGCACCATCCTTTCGAGCTTCAAAAGGTTGGATTACTGTGGCGCAAGACAGCGTGATAAAAGTGAAGGTAAATGTTAAAGACTATGAAGGCAATACGAATGCCTTTTCCTTTTTTGTGAAAGGGCAGCAACAACCCATTAAATACGCCTTGGATCGAACGAGCTGGTCTTGGGATGTGATTAATAAAATTTCTTTAGGCCCTATCGAATTTACCATCCCGGCAGGAGCGCTTTATGACAGAACATACGACCTAGTCGTGGGAGAAAAAGGCAATGGGCAATATGTTTTTGGAGGTGGCCTAGTACCTCTACAAACCTACATGACCCTAAATTGGACCTTGGACAGCACGCAGGTTTCTCGAGTAGGCTGGTTCCTTTGGGAGGCGAATCACAAGGGAAAGAAGAGCGCCATTACTGGGGAGCGCGACGGTGCGGTGATGACCTTTAAGACTAGGAGTACAGGAACGTATGAATTGGACCAAGATTTGAAAAAACCTGAGGTGAGCCTGCTGAAAACCACAACCTATGCACGCAGTAATAGCGCCTTTAGAGAGATTCGCTTGCGCGCAGCAGACGACAAGACGGGTGTGGAACGTTACAGTGCGAGAATAGACGGCGCCTTTGCCCGCATTGACTTCGATTACAAAAAGGAGTTGTTAAAAGTGATTGTGCCCAAGGAATTAGCCGCAGGAAACCATAATTTGCGCGTAGTTGTTATTGACGGAGTGGGGAATACCACTGTTAAAGAATATACCATCACCCTATGAGAGTAGCGTTACTGCTTTTTTGTCTTTCATTTTTCACCCCTGCCCTGCATGCGCAGGAGGAAACACCTATCCAGCTGCACGGTATTGTCGTGAGTAACGACAGCCTCAAGCAACTGCTGCCAAACGTCCAGATTTTAGTCAAGAGTCGCGGACAGGTAAGCATTTCTGATATCGATGGATTCTTTTCCACAGTAGCGATGCCTGGAGATACCGTGCTCTTCCAGCACATTGGATTCAAGCTTCAAAAGTTTTGGGTGGCTGACACCCTAGAAGGTGATGAATTCTTGGCACGTATCATACTAGAATGGGACACCGAGGTGCTCGATCCGGTCATTGTATATCCTTGGCCATCGAAGGAAAATTTCAAAGAAGAATTCTTAGCCATGGAGGTACAGACCACTGAAATGGATATTGCAGCGCGTAACCTCGCCTTGGACGAACTTCGCGACCGAGCAGCAGCCATGGGCTATGACGCCGCCGAGATGCAAGACTATCTGATCTCCCTGCAGAACCAGCAGCTCTACAACGAAGGACGCGTCTTCGGGAACGGGATGAATGCTACAGGAGCATCCGCCATCCTTGGAGCCTTGTCCAACCCGTTTGCTTGGCAACAACTCTTTCAAAGCTTGAAGCGCTAATATTTGATGCGTAACCTTATCGCCATACTCTTTCTGTTTACTTGCAGCCTTGCTAGCGCACAGATCATGGACACTACCCTTCTTGATGAAGTGGAGGTTCGTGAGAGCAGGCCGGAAGACGAGCGCACCTTGGTTAGGGGAAAAGATATTGAGTTTACCACCGGTGCTGAAGGAGGCGTTGAAGGCGTTGTGAAGACCTTCGCTGGG
>CBFHHP010000061.1:3282-6084 GCA_965655745.1 uncultured Schleiferiaceae bacterium | reverse complement strand
TCAGAGCGCTGTTGATCCAGGTTTTGTAGTCTTTTCTTAAAAGTCCTGCAATAGCATAACTAAAGGGAACGAGGGTAGAAGCAAAGCCCAAGAACAGCGTGGGTGGGTGAATGGTCATCCAATAATTCTGCAACAGCGGATTCAATCCTGAGCCGTCAGCAAAATTTGGGAAACGAGTTAGGTAATCACTGAATTGAGTCCAGGGTAATCCAATATTGTCCTGCAGTTCACGAACTAAAATGAACGGGCTGTAACCAATGTGCATATCGCCGACATATACGCCGAGTATCATACTCACTAAGAAGGCTTGAACAGCAGCAAATACCCCTACCACGGGGCCTTCAAAGGCTTTCGCGGAATAGGTGAGGATATAACCTAAAACTGCATTCCAGAACATCCATAACAGGAATGAACCTTCTTGGCCTTCCCAGAATGCTGAGAATAAGTAACGCGCCGGTAGATCGAGGGAAGTGTGTTTCCAGACATAGTCAAACTCGAAATAATGGTTGGCCATGATGAAAAATAAGGTGCCAATAAGTCCAAATAAGGATATTGCATGCACCCTGAACGATATACGCCCCAGTCTTTTCCAGTCGTCGCCTTTGAGATAATAAGCAACAGTAGAGAGTAGCGCCATAGTGAAGGCTAAGGCAGTGAGCCCTCTACCGAGATTAGAGGCCCAAAGGTGTTCGCCTACGTATTCCATAGATGGTTATTTGTAAATCTTGTCCGAGTCTACCTCGTTCTGTTCGTTGTATTTTGATGGACATTTCATCAGGATATCCGTGGCGATAAAGGCACTATCAGTGGCATAACCTGTCATGGTGATTTCTTCGGAACGTTCGAAATCCTGTGGCTTAGGTTGGTTGTAGATTACTCTACTAGAGTTTCCCTTTTTATCTCTTGCCGTAAATGCAAATTGTACGGTTTTAGGATTGAAGTCCATGCTTTCCTCAAGATCAAGGTATCCGATAACCGTAGTTTTTTCTCCGTTCAATGCGGTTGCATCGCTAAAGCTGCTATAGGTCGAACTGTTCCCTAAGCGCACAAGTGTATAGCCTATCAATACAGCAATGGCTATGATGATGGCAATCTGACTATTTTTCATCTTCTAGTGCACTGATTTTACGATCCATACGGTACAAGTAACCTGCTAGTCCAAGGAAAATAATTGCAATGACAGCCACAACGACATAAATTTTGCCTTCGCTGTACATTACGCTTTCTGTTTGTGCAAGCGCTTGAAACGGTACTAATGCTGCAAATAGGTATGCTAAATTCTTCATGATTGACTCAAGTTCTTAATTCTGTAACGCAATGAAGCGATCCATGTTCCCACCAAAATCCAGCCAATGACTGCTGGGTAAAAGATCATCCTTAAGCGGTTGTCCAAATCGTAGGAGTTAAATCCAGGATTTCCGCCATTACCAGGATGTAGGCTGTCTGTCATTCTTGGTAGTATTCCAATGAAAACTATCATCATGACAAACGCGAATATGTTGTACACGGCACTAATACGTGCCTTCTTACGAGGTTCTTCTATACCGTTGCGCAGCACGAAGTATGCGAGGTAAATAAGTATGGTGATCGCACTACCGTTGAGCTTTGGGTCATTTGTCCACCAAGCACCCCAGGTAAATTTGGCCCACATCATTCCTGTAAATAATCCCAAGAACGCGAAGAGCATTCCAGTTTCAGCCAAGCTTTCACTTCTGCGGTCTTTGCTAAGATTTTCTCCTCTTAAAAACCCCACGGCATTGCCGAAACTTCCAGCCATCATTCCTACCATTGCGAACCACATGCTCACATGGTAAAACAGATTTCGAATGCTCTGCTCGATGATTGGTAAATCTGGAACACTAGTTAGCAATCCGTAAATTAAAGAATACAGTACCAACGCAACTCCAAGTGCTTTGTAAATACGTCCAGTCATTGGGTGTTTTTAATCCTGCCAAAGATACGGAAAGAGGAGGTAGGCAAGAAGCCCAATTGCGATATCTAACGCGAATAATGAGCCAACCAATTCATATACTTCCTCAAGGGGCGCTCCAACCATTGCTTGAATGTTAATCGCACTGACAATTTTGAGGACTGGAAGTGTTAAAGGAATAGCTAGAATACTACTCAGAGTGGCATTTCCACCACTGCGTTCTGCAATCCCATTGGCCAAGGTTAAAATGGCGCTAAACCCAACACATCCGAGTGCTAGCCCCAAGGCAAATACGCCTGGATTATAAACACTATTTCCGTAGAACAGACTAAAAAGAGCCCAAGCCACTGCTGAAAGCAAGAGCATATAAAGGCTGTTGTAAATGAGTTTGGCAATGATGGTCGTTTTCGGCCCGGCTATAGTTTGATAATAGTAGAAGTAGTCGCCGCTTTCAAATTCAAAACTTCGGCTTACTTGGTTGATCGCGCCAAAAAATACTACGATCCACAACAATGTATTCCACGTTGAGTCGGAAGCATTTTGGCCTCCGAGTAAATAGATGAGGTAGGTGATGCCCACAAGGTAAAGCCCAAGAGAAAAAATCGCATTGGAATTTCTCAGTTCTTGTTGTGCAAATCGTTGAATAAGTGGACCTATCTTCGCCATCCTAAAATTTGATTGAAACAAAGTTACAACAAACATTAGTGGTCAATTCTTGTTCTAACTTAAAATTGAAAAGACTCAATAGATATGAAGTACCTCTTGTTTAGCATTGCATTAATTGCCTGTGCCAACGAACCTATCTCGAATACAACAACTGCTTTGGCAGTAGAAATAACAAACGAACCAATGGAATCTAAAAGCTTCTATGA
>CBFHHP010000061.1:0-3184 GCA_965655745.1 uncultured Schleiferiaceae bacterium | reverse complement strand
ACCTGAGCGCCACCACCATTGAAGGCGCCAATTTTTCTTTTAGCGCTTTAAAAGGCAAGCGTGTATTAATCGTCAATGTTGCCTCGAAATGTGGGTACACTCCACAATACGAAGAATTACAGCAATTGCACGAGCGCTACGGCGGTAAGAATTTTGTGATTCTTGGGTTCCCAGCGAATGATTTCGGATTCCAAGAGCCGGGGAGCGAAGCTCAAATAAAGAGCTTTTGTTCCAAGAACTACGGCGTTTCGTTCCAGATGATGAGCAAGGTGAAAACAAATAGAAACCGCGGTCATGAAGTATACCAATGGTTGTGTAACAAAGCCTTGAACGGAGTAGATGATGCCAAAGTGAGCTGGAACTTCAATAAGTTCTTGATTGATGAAAATGGCAACTGGGTGGCTCATTACGAGAGTCGTATGGATCCAATGAGCCCAGAAATTACGAACTTCGCAGCAGGTAAATAACTGCTATGAAACTAAATGTCCTTGCTTTTGGTGCACATCCTGACGATGTCGAGTTGGGTGCTGGAGGCATACTCGCGACGCATGCTATGCGCGGTTTGACCACGGGTATTGTTGATTTGTCAAGGGGTGAAATGGGGACCAGAGGTACACCTGAACTCAGAGATGAAGAAGCAAAAGACGCAGCCGCTATACTTGGTTGTAGTGTACGATTAAATCTTGAAATGCCTGACGGCCGTATTGACTATTCGCACGAAAGCCAGCTCCAGGTGGTGCGTGTTCTTCGTAAATACCAACCGGATATTGTCTTGATGAATGCTCCTACGGACAGGCATCCCGATCACGGGAGAGCCTCTAGATTAGTCGAAGAAGCCTGTTTCCTTTCCGGTTTGCACAAGATTGTCATTAAAGATGGGGATACAGTTTTGGAACCATGGCGTCCAAAGACCATGTATAAATACCTTCAATTCTACAATTTAGAACCTCAAGTTGTGGTAGATATTAGTGAGGGATTTGAAAAGAAAATGGCATCGATTAAGGCACATAAAAGTCAATTTTTTGACCCTAATAGTTTAGAGCCTGAAACCATAATTGCGAGCGAGGGCTTCTTTAAATCAGTTATTGCACGTGCCCAGGATTGGGGTAGAGTAATCGGTGCGGCGTACGCGGAGCCATTAATTTCTGTTCGTCATATTGGGCTAAAAAATCTTGAAGATTTGCAATAGTTTTTTTTGTTAAGTTTGTCATACACACAAATTAACTTTTTACTATGAAACCAAAAGCTTTGGTAGAGCACATCCGTGCAAATCAGAACAATAACAAGACACTAAAATCTCTATTTGCTTCACAATTTCTAGGCAAACTTTCTGAACAAGAATTGGCAGGAATGAAGAAGAGTATTGAAAAGGAAATTGCAAATCGTCAGCAAGCTGTAGTTGATGAAAAAATTGCTTTTCTACAATCATTAGGTTATAAGGTGGAGAAATAACCTTCCGTACTTACAACAAAAAACAAATCCCCTGTGCCATCGGCGCTGGGGATTTTTTATGTCGAATTTCACTGCTTATTTAATCCCGCAGTAGTGAGAAGTAGTATGCAAGCTGTGCCATGGAAGCTAATGCGGCAACTAAATAAGTTCGGGCAGCCCAGCTCAAAGCGTCGTTTGCTTTGTCGTGCTCTTGTGCTGTAATCATTCCTTTTTCAGTGAGCCATGCCAGAGCGCGGTTAGATGCATCGTACTCAACGGGTAAAGTTACAAGTGTAAACGCAGTAATTGCCATCTGTGCCGTAATCAATACCCATATGGCTGTGTTGACACCGAAAATGCCCAAGAAACCGACTCCAAGAATCATAGACCAGATAACAATATTCATAATCTTACCGCTAAACTGAACCATGGGTACAAGTTGTGAGCGCATCTCCAGCCATTTGTAGCCTTTGGCGTGTTGTACGGCATGACCAACTTCGTGTGCTGCTACAGCTGCGGCAGCGACACTGCGTCCAGAATAGACTTCCGGGCTAAGGTTTACCGTTTTATTTGCAGGGTTGTAGTGGTCGGTTAATTTTCCTGCTACACTTTCGATACGGACGTCATAAATGAAATGGTCCTCGAGCATTTTCTGGGCGATTTCAGCACCGGACATGCCATTACTCAAGGCCTCTTTTGAGTATTTTTTAATCTTCGACTTTAAGCGTTGCTGAACGATGAAGCCGATAATGACAAATAGAATGATGATTCCGAACATAAGGTTGTTATAAAGTTTTCGTTATAAACATAGACCAAAACATGTGCCGCCGCGCGAATCCATGTAACTTTGGCATAAAGCCTTATAAAGATGACAAAAAAGCCTCTAATTCTCATCACAAACGATGACAGTATTTCCGCTCCGGGCATCAAAGTCTTGACAGAAATTGCCAATGACTTTGGTGAGGTTTGGGTAGTTGCACCCGATGGACCCATGAGCGGTAAAGGACATGCCATTTCATTGGACGTCAGTTTGAGAGTTTCAGAGGTGAAAAGCGACGGGCCTCAAAAAGAGTTTAAGGTCAGCGGAACACCTGCGGATTGTGTAAAGCTTGCCATCAATAAAGTAATGCCACGCCGTCCGGATTTGATTTTAAGCGGTATTAACCACGGTTCAAACGCTTCTGTAAATGTCATCTATAGTGGTACCATGAGTGCGGCTGTTGAAGGTGCTTTGGAACGCATTCCGGCCATAGGCTTTAGTTTGTGTGAGCACAGTTGGGAAGCGAGCTTTGAGGCTTCTAAGCCTGCAATACGCAAGATTATCCAGCAAGTCATCGACAATGGTCTAGCTACCGGTACATGTCTTAATGTCAATATTCCAGAAAATGCCAAAGCTCCTTACAAAGGCATTCGAGTATGCCGAATGGCTATAGGGAATTGGGAAGAGGAATTTGACGAGCGCGTTGATCCATTCGGCCGCCCGTATTTCTGGCTAACTGGAAAGTTCGTCAACTACGACAATGGCGACGATACAGATATCGCTGCTTTGGACGAAGGTTTTATTACTGTAGTGCCTATTACTGTTGATTTGACTGCTCATCATGCGGTGGCTGCCCTAAACCAATGGAATTTTGAAGACTAGAAGAATCATCGACTATTTCGCCGGCTTTATCGTTGGCATTGGCGCACCTGTTTTTAGTATTGCAATTGCTTTAGATAATTATCCGATGCTCGCGGATGTAGGTGACCTTGG
>CBFHHP010000060.1:3059-6386 GCA_965655745.1 uncultured Schleiferiaceae bacterium | reverse complement strand
AAGGAAGAGGTTATCGATGCGATGAAAGACCTCCGTGAGGCAGATGTAGACATTTTAACCCTCGGGCAATACCTACAACCTACACCAAAGCATTTGCCTGTGGTTGAGTTTATTACGCCTGAAGTTTTTGAGGAATTAAAAGAAATTGGCCTAGAAATGGGCTTTCGATATGTAGAAAGCGGACCGTTAGTACGCAGTTCATATCACGCTGAAAAGCACTTGGTATAATGAGGTTCAAGCCTTATTTTTAACACTTATAGAAAACAGAGTTTTTACATGAAAACAGGATTACGATTCGCCCTTGCTGGCACAGTCTTAACCGCCGCCATTACATCACTTGCAATCTTGCCTTCGAATGAAGTCTACGTTCCACGTACGCAAAACGAACAAGGTGCTGCAGGTGCTGCTGCTTATTTGCACGGCCTTCGCGCAAATCAAGTAACTGGTGAAATTGACCAAGAAGATGTTCTTTCGGCTATCGAAAGCTTGAAGAATATGCCGGAAAGTAGTATCGGTTTAACTTGGGGTGAAAGAGGTCCAGACAACCGCGGTGGCCGTACTAGAGGTTTGGCTATCAATCCACAAAATCCTTCCGAAATGTACACGGGTAGCGTAAGCGGTGGTTTGTACTACAGCAACAACGCTGGATTGAGCTGGACGGAAGTAAATCCTGATCAAGAGAATTTAGCTGTAATGACTATCGCCTACTCGAAAGGTGGTGATGTATATTACGGTACAGGTGAAGGTTTATACAACAACTGGACGACTGGTTATGGAGCATCTACCTCTTCAGGTTTCCCAGGTGCCGGTGTGTTCAAAAAGGGTGCGAACGAAACAGAATTTTCACAATTGAGCAGTACTGCAAACTTTAGCTCTATCGGTGCTATCGTTTGTGATCCTTCAAACAACGACAAAGTATACATGGCAACTAATGCTGGTGTGCGTGTGACAACTAATGGTGGTTCTACATGGTCTAATCCAATTACGGGTATCGGTTCTCAGGGTACTTGTTGGGACATCCATATTGATGCAGGCGGTAATGTATGGGGGACCCTAGGTGGGAGAACTATGAAGTCTACCGATGGTGGTTCTACTTGGACTGAAGTAAGTAAATCAAACCCAGGTGCTACTGGATTGCCGAGAAGTGGTGGACGTATCATGTTCGCCTCAGCAAAAGACGATGCAGATTACGTCTACACTGTTCACATTACTTCAGGTAATGCTCTTGCAGGTGTTTATCGCACTACAGACGGCGGCTCGACTTGGACGAAAATCGGTCAGAAATCGACCTACTTCGATCCTTTCTGTTCTTCTCAATGTCAAGGTGAGTACAATTTATCGATTGGAGTTGATGCAGCGAATAAGAATAGAATCATCGTAGGTGGTATCACCGTATGGGGTTGGGAGCAAGGTCAAGGCTGGAACCAAGTAAACGGTTTCGGTCCTTACAACATCCACGCAGATAACCATGATGTGGTATGGCATCCAACAGACAGCTCTAAAGTGTACATCGTTAATGACGGTGGTATTTACTATTCAAACAACTCCGGTAACACATGGCAGACGTTGAATAAGAACTATGCAACTACACAGTTCTACAACATTGGAATTTCTGCTGATCGTTACGTAGTTGGTGGAACTCAAGACAACGGAAGTTGGGTAATGGATGGTTCAGGAAATACGCCAAATACAGGCCGTTCTTTAGGACCAGTAGATGGATTCTCTGGAGACGGAGGTTTTTCAGCGGTTTCTTGGTTAGTGCCAAAAATCTACTTCACGGAATACCAACAAGGACGAATCGGTCGTAGCGAAAACAAGGGCCAAACTTTCAGCTCATTCTGGGACAGCCGCTCATCTCAAGGAATCGGTTCATGGATGACGCCGTTCTACTTGTATGAGAACAGCGACGATGCTTTGAGTACAGATTCAGTACAGTTTAAGGTAAATCAGGCAATCCGTTCCCTTGGATTTGCTAATGCTGGTCAAGATACATTCGTTTCGAACATAAAACCATTGCAAGAGAGCGCAATCATGGACGCTTCGACATTCAAAGTTACTAGTGGTACATTGGTAATTACCTCGGATGCAAGTGGAACTCTTTCAGGTGACGGTTCAGGTTCGTTTAATGCTACTTCGGGGGACTTCACAGTAATCTTCAACGGCTCACCTGCAGCGGAGATTATTGCGACAGTTGACGTAAGCTATGCGGCAAATTCAACCGTAAGTCTCGGATCAAACACTAACGGTTTACCGTTCAATTATACGCTCCCAAATGCATTGGGCATGGGTGATAGTATTGTTGTTCAAGATCCGGTGAGCAGCATGTTTATTGTTGGTTTCAGTGGTTCAGTATGGATGACACGAGGAGCTTTGGACTTCATGGATACACCTACATGGTACAAGCTTGCTAACATCACCGGAACTGCACAGGCAGTAGAGGTTAGCGCCGACGGTAACTATGCATGGGTAGGTACAAGCAATGGTCGTGTTTACCGCATCGCTGGATTGCAAGGAGCAAGAAGCTACGGAACTGCAGATTTAGATTCGGGGGCGACAGCGGTAAGCGTTGATCTAGTACATTCAGTAATTGGCCGAAATGTTACAAGCATCGCGGTTGATCCAAATAACAATGATCGCGTATTGGTAACACTGGGTAACTATGGAAACCAAAACTTCGTATACTACAGTGGTAACGCTACATCTGCGAACCCAACGTTCTCTGTGAAGGACGGTAATTTAGGCAACTTCCCAGTATACGCTGCTACTTTCGACAAGGCGAATTCAAACTATGCCATCATTGGTACTGAATATGGAATTTTCTCTACTACAAACGTGAACACGTTGAACCCTAATTGGGGTGCTGATAATTCCGGTCTGGCGAGAGTTCCTGTCTTTACATTGAAGCAGTACAGAACGAATAAGAACAGTTCTGACGACACAGATGTCATGGAAGGCGATATTTTCGCTGGTACATATGGACGCGGAACGTTCCAAACAACCACATTAATGACTACCCGTCCGATCGGTATTGAGGAGCAAGCAGGTATCGAGGAGCAAGCGACAATTAAGTTGTTCCCGAACCCAGCAGACGATGCTACTACACTTGAAGCAACACTTGCAGAAGGAACGTACACTGTTGAAGTTATTGACCTTAACGGTAGAACTGTATTGATACAAGATGTAGATGCGCTTGTTACAGGTGTGAACCAGTTCAAGGTGAATGTAAGCGGTCTTGGTAACGGCATGTATGTGATCGGTCTTCAAGGCAAGGCAGATTCTTACACTCGTTTGATGATTGCACATTAATCTTTTCGAAATAGATATAAA
>CBFHHP010000060.1:0-2960 GCA_965655745.1 uncultured Schleiferiaceae bacterium | reverse complement strand
GATTCGCACATGAACGGCTTTAACCGCCAACGTTTAGCGGTGACCTCAGCCGAGCCCCCAAAGGTGCCTGGATACCCTCAAACGCTTTTTGCTGCTTTACCAGACTACACGACGGACCCCTTCCTCAGTGTCATTTTGTTGGCAAGCTTGCACGAGAAGTGGGTGAGTTTCCTAAACGGCATTACAGAGACTGGCTGGGAAAAAGCATACTTCCATATGGAAGAAGAAAAGGAGTATACGATGAAAGAAAGTGTTCAGATGTATGCTTGGCACTGCCAGCACCATTTGGCGCATATAAGATTGGTGCTTGATAAGTAGTTATAGAGATTAAAAAAGCCGCTCCCAAAGAGCGGCTTTTTAACTGTCATTATAAATCTTCTATTCGATTAACACGCTTGGTGATAATCCCGTTTTCCACTTTGAAGTACAACGGCATCTCTTGAACGCCCAGGGTTTCTATGATTATACTGCGGCTACCCCCGAGATCGCTCAGGTGCTGACCTCCAAGATCATCGGTCACAATAGCTTCGTACCATTCGCCTAGTGGGCTGCGCTGTTGTGGTAGACCGTCAATAGAAAGCAGTACCCAGTTATTCATAGTCTGCTTCTTAGCAACGGATCTAAGCTCATTGCGACATTCTACGCACCACGAAGCCCATATGGCAACAACATTATCTTCGAGTGACATGCGCTCGAGCGAAATGAGCTCACCTTGCGGAGTCTCTAGGGCAAACTCCGGGAATGGGCTGCCGACACTAAACTTCTGTGCATTCTCGGCCACCTTAGCCGTAAAAACATAGGTTTCTTCAAATTCTTCGACCCACATATTAAAGGCAAGCACATCATTTGATGCGGGTGCCAATTCAGTTAAAGCATCATTCACCCCACGCAATACCTCGCGGTCCACACCATACTCTAACACTGGATTTTGTCCAATCCTGTGGTAGACGGTCATTAGGTTGGATAACCTCCCAGGTACAGCAATGAGACTGTCTAGAATGCGTTGTCTATATCCATCTGCATATGCGAAAAACACGCTGTCTACAGTACGTAATCCTTTAAAAGTAGTACTGTCTTTATAGGTTGTTTTGATGGCATCCAGACTATCGATCAAAGCAATGAGATCCAATTGCATTTTACGCTGTTCCCCAAGCCAATTGTTCTCTGCATCGCCCGAGATAAAGCCATCTTCGGAAATAGTAAGTTCTTTTGTATCGGGTCCAACAACCGCGTGTACTACAGGCAATTCTCCTTCCAAAGGAAGGAAGCTGATCATCTGAAGTGTATCGAAGGCAACTTCAAAGACGTCATTACCGATAATGTCGAGACTATCCATCACAGTGAACGCCCCGTCGGCTTCACGGTACTGAACCGCATAGCTACCCGTTTCTTCTAACTCAAAGCGAATAAGTGTATCGGCTTGCTCGCTGCAGGAAGCTAAAACAAGACCTGCAAGTAATGCCCAGAGCTTACGCATCTAATTTCTCGCGCAATAGGGCGCTTGCTTTTTTAGGATCTGCACTGCCTTTGCTGTATTTCATCACCTCACCCATGAAGAGTCCGATGAGTCCTTTTTTACCTGATCGGTATTCCTCAATCTTTTCTGGGTACGCAGCTAAAGCTTGATCTACCCAAGCTTGCAGCTGGTCGCTATCGCCTTGTTGGATCCAGCCGTTTTGCTCACAAAGTGCAGCAGCATCGGCCGTTGGGTCTTCCAACAATGCAGGGAATAATTTCTGAGTAGCTGTAGAGATCGAAATCTTTTCGTCGTCCACTAAAGTTTGTATCCTCGCTAGTGCCTCAGGTGCGATTGGGAATTCTTCAATCTCAACGCTTTGTTCATTCAACCATGATTTCACAGGACCGATAAGCAGGTTGGTTGCTCCTTTGTAATTGTTAGTATGCTTAATGACCTCTTCAAAGTATAGGGCGAAGGCTTTACTGTCCGTCAATACAAATGCATCATATTCACTAAGGCCCAATTCTTTCGTGTACTTCACAAACAGCTCGTAGGGCAGGGGTGGCATGTTCTCACGCACGCTGTCCACATAGCTTTGTGGCACCATCACGGGTACTAAATCAGGCTCTGGGAAGTAGCGGTAGTCGTGTGCATCTTCCTTTGAACGTAGGCCAATAGTGATGTTCTTCGCTGCGTCGTATGTACGCGTTTCTTGATGAATTTCTTCGCCCGATTCAATCAAATCAATCTGACGAATAATCTCAAAGTCAATAGCTTTCTGTACGTTGCGGAACGAGTTCATGTTTTTCACCTCAACTTTCGTCCCAAATTTGGTCGCACCTTTCTTGCGAACGGAGATGTTCAAATCCGCACGAAGGGAACCTTCTTCCATATTACCGTCAGAAATTTCAAGATAACGGACCAATTTTCTGATCTCACTCAGGTAGCTATATGCTTCTTCGCCATTCTTAATCTCTGGTTCCGATACGATCTCTAAAAGTGGAATGCCTGCACGGTTTAGATCCACCAATGTATTGAACGGGTCGATGTCGTGCACACTCTTGCCTGAATCCTCTTCCATGTGGATGCGGGTCAGGTTGATTTTCTTGTCATTGCCTTCAGCATCTTTGATGCGTACGAATCCTTCAGTACAGATAGGTGTGGTGTCCTGCGTAATCTGATACCCCTTCGGCAAATCTGCATAGAAGTAGTTCTTCCGCGCGAATTCATTGCGCTCACGAATGGTACAATCACAGGCAATACCCAACTTCACGGCATAGTTCATCACCGCTTTGTTGAACACAGGAAGAGTACCTGGATGGCCCAAGCTGATCGGGCTTACCTGAGTATTTGGGGAGGCACCATATGCGGTAGCGTCGCCACAGTAAGCCTTGCTCTGCGTGCTGAGCTGCACGTGAACTTCAATACCAATAACCGGTTCGTATGTATCGTAAATACTAGACATCCAAGGGAAATTTAGAGCGCTAATTTACGCTTTTTA
>CBFHHP010000059.1:1608-7534 GCA_965655745.1 uncultured Schleiferiaceae bacterium | reverse complement strand
TAGAGGCAGAGAAATTAGGGTACCCAACGAATTTTACGATTTACGATGCGGACGACAGCAAAAAAGTAATCTCTAATATTATTAAAGAGAAGAATTTAGACAAGGATATCTACAAGGCGAAATCTGTTGCAAGTCGTATCTCTTCACTTAAAAACAATTTGATTACACCGAAAGCATACTTCCAAAACGGGGAACTTCAGGCACAAGACAGCACAGCAAAAATGCCCATGTTCGGAGAGATCTATCAGGCATACACAGAACGGTGTTTTCGAGCCGGATGCATGGACTTCGATGATCTGCTACTGAAGACTAATGAACTGATGTACAAGTTCCCTGATGTCCTTGCGAAGTACCAAAACAGGTTCAAGTACATTTTGGTAGACGAGTATCAGGATACCAACCACAGTCAGTACCTCATCGTCAAGGCACTCGCTGCGAAATATGAGAACATATGTATTGTCGGTGACGACGCACAATCCATTTACGCATTCCGCGGTGCTAACATTCGCAACATTCTGAACTTCCAAAAGGATTATCCGGATACGAAACTATTCAAGCTTGAGCAGAATTACCGCTCCACCAAAAACATTGTTCAGGCGGCAAACAGCATCATTGAAAAGAATAAAGATCAAATACAGAAAAACGTCTGGACGCAGAACAGCGGCGGAGAGAAGATTGTAGTCCACAAGAGTATTTCAGATACCGACGAGGGCAATTACATCGCTACGAATGTCTGGCAGACTGCCATGAACGAAGGCGCAAAACACGACGACTTCTGTATACTTTACCGGACCAATGCACAGAGTAGAAGTTTCGAAGATGCCTTGCGTAAAAAGAATATTCCCTACAAAATTTATGGGGGATTGAGCTTTTACCAGCGCAAAGAGATTAAAGACGTTTTGGCGTATCTAAGACTCGTGATCAATCCAAAAGACGAAGAAGCCTTTAGAAGAGTTATTAATTACCCCGCTAGAGGGATTGGAGCAACTACTTTGGCCAAGTTAACCTTAGCTGCTGAAGCACAAGGGATATCTCTTTGGGAGGTTTGCGAACGTTTACAGAGTATACCAACAGGACTGAATAATCCTACGCAAAAGAAGATTAGCGATTTTGCAGTGCTTATCAATTCCTTCGCCGTTTTAGCAAAGCAACACGATGCTTTTGATGTTGTAGCACATGTTGCAAAAAGTGTGGGATTGATCAAAGTACTTGGCGAAGACAAGACCCCAGAGGGTGTGACTCGGTATGAGAACGTACAAGAATTATTGAACGGTATAAAGGACTTCACCGAGCAACAAAAGGAATTAGCCGAGGGCGATCCTTCATTGGCAAACTTCTTATCCGATGTTGCACTATTAACAGACCGTGATAATGAGGTCGACGATGGAACTCCCAAAGTGAGTATGATGACCATCCACTTGGCTAAGGGGTTGGAATTTCCTTATGTCTACATCGTCGGTCTTGAAGAGAATCTCTTTCCCAGCATGATGAGCAGCGGAAGTAGAAGCGAACTCGAAGAGGAGCGTCGTTTGTTCTATGTCGCCATAACACGTGCGGAGAAAAGAGCCCATTTAACATATGCACATACAAGGTACCGCTGGGGCAAGCTTATTGACTGTGAACCTTCTCGATTTATCGATGAAATCGATGAAAAATACCTCGAAATTAAGGTCCCAGAATTTTCCCCAACGAGTTTTAGTTCTCCAGCACTGAATAACGCATTTGGTGCCCCAACGAGCGGAAATAGCCGAAGTACAACCGTGTACC
The DNA here is from genome assembly GCA_965655745.1 of uncultured Schleiferiaceae bacterium. GTDB lineage: Bacteria > Bacteroidota > Bacteroidia > Flavobacteriales > Schleiferiaceae > UBA10364. The sequence continues at coordinate 5,767 of CBFHHP010000059.1, read as the reverse complement.
AAGGCAAAAATTCCAATTGGGGCAAACCTGCCCGGTCGCAGAAAAAGAGTGCCAACATCGGACCGGGTGCCGGTGCCGCAAAAAAACCTACCTTGAGGGGCAAAACGCTGACACCGATAAATAATACCGGTATGGGCACAATGAGTGGTGATTTTCTTAAGCCACATGAATTGCACGAAGGCAAGCGTGTGGTCCACGGCCGTTTTGGTTTAGGTACAGTTGTACGCATGGAAGGCGAAGGTGCTGACGCCAAAGCCATCATCAACTTCGACAATGCCGGAGAAAAAAGATTGTTACTAAAATTCGCTAAGGTCAGCGCGGTTTAAGCGAAGATTTTAAGTTATTGAGATTATGGAATACAACACGGACAGAACCCAACTGAAAATACCTGAGTACGGCAGAAACGTACAACGTATGGTGGACTACTGTTTGACTATCGAAGATAAAGAGCACCGCAGCAAGGTGGCGCAGAGTATCATTGATGTGATCGGGAATTTGAATCCGGCAATCCGCGATGCTCCAGATTACGCACACAAGCTCTGGGATCATTTGTTCATTATGTCCGATTTTGAATTGGACGTTGATAGCCCATACCCTATTCCAACCGCTGAAAGCTTCGTTGGGCTTCCTGATGAAGTTTCCTACCCACAAAAATCGCGTCGTTTCCGTCATTATGGTTCAATCGTAAAGAACATGATTGGCCATGCTCTGCAACTTGAGGAGGGCGAAGAAAAAGACGCTTTGGTTTACGGCATCGCCTACGCGATGAAGCGCAATTACCTCAAGTACAATAAAGACACAGTAAGCGATGCCACTATTCTTAGCGATTTGGCTGAAATGTCTGAGGGTAAATTGAAGCTTGGGGAGTTTGACTTGCCTCACGAAAAAGCTTTTGGTATTACGCAAGCCGAGCGCAAACAAGGCCAGAACAACAGGAAAAAGAAAAACAAGAAAAGGAGATACTAATACATGGGAACATTTAAGATTACCGGAGGAAAAAAACTCAACGGAACCATCACACCTCAAGGGGCTAAAAATGAAACCTTACAGATCCTCTGTGCAGTCTTACTGACCCCTGAGGAAGTACGCATCACCAATATTCCGGACATCGTAGATGTTAACAAGCTTATTGACCTCTTAGGCGATTTAGGTGTTTATGTAAAGAAAAACGGTCACGGTGATTATACTTTCAAGGCGGAGAATGTCAACCTTGACTATCTAACCTCTGAAACCTTCAAGCAGAAGGGAGCAAGTCTTCGAGGATCCATCATGATTGTTGGACCCTTGCTAGCTCGATTCGGTAAAGCCTACATCCCGAAGCCGGGTGGTGATAAAATTGGTCGTAGAAGATTAGATACGCACTTCCTAGGCTTCCAAAAATTGGGGGCGAAATTCAACTACGACAGCAAAGACAGTTTCTACAGTGTAGATGCTTCACAACTCACAGGGACGTACATGCTTCTTGACGAAGCATCTGTTACGGGTACTGCGAATGTTGTCATGGCTGCTGTTATGGCAAAAGGGAAAACTACTATTTACAATGCCGCTTGTGAACCTTACCTGCAGCAATTATGTAAGATGCTCGTTCGCATGGGTGCAAAGATTGACGGTATTGGCTCTAACATGCTTCACATTGAAGGGGTAACAGAGCTGGGCGGAACAGAGCACCGTATTTTACCGGATATGATTGAAATTGGTTCTTGGATTGGTCTTGCGGCGATGACTGGATCAGATATCACGATTAAAGACGTAAGTTATCCAGACCTGGGTATCATCCCTACTGTTTTCCGCAGACTGGGTATCCACACGGAATTAAACGGAGATGATCTTCGCGTTCCATCCCACGATCATTACGAAATAGAGAGCTTCATCGACGGATCAATTATGACCATAGCTGATGCGCCGTGGCCAGGGTTTACCCCCGATCTGTTAAGTATTATCCTTGTTACTGCCACGCAAGCACGGGGGTCGGTGCTCATTCACCAAAAGATGTTCGAATCACGCCTATTCTTCACGGATAAGTTGATTGATATGGGCGCGCAAATCATTCTTTGTGACCCGCACCGTGCCACGGTCATTGGTCTAGACAAACAAAGTCCATTACGTGCGACTACAATGACATCCCCCGATATCCGCGCGGGAGTTAGCTTGTTGATTGCGGCCTTGAGTGCTGAAGGAACGTCAACCATTCACAATATTAATCAGATTGATCGCGGCTACGAGAACATAGACGGAAGATTGAAAGCACTTGGTGCGGAAATTGTTAGATTATAAATTGAAAAACAACAACTGATCATGAAGAAACTATCCTTAATCATTGGGAGCTTTGCCTTACTATTGTCTGCAGCCGCTCTGAGCAGCTCGCAAAGTAACTACAACGATGCAATCACTACACCCGAGGAGCAAATGGCTACCTTAAGTATAGGCGATAAAGCGCCAGAAATTGCCATGCGCGATCCGCAAGGCAACATTCGCAAGCTATCGGATTTAAAAGGTAAGATTGTCCTAATCGACTTTTGGGCATCATGGTGTCGCCCCTGTCGTATGGAGAATCCTAATGTGGTTCGTACCTACGGGCAATACAAAGACGCTGCGTTCAAAAACGGCGATGGATTTGAGGTTTTCTCAGTCAGCCTTGATCGAGATAAATCAGCTTGGGAGAAAGGTATTGCGCAAGACAAATTGGTTTGGAAAAACCACGTAAGCGACCTTCAATTTTGGAGAAATGCTGCTGCCCGTGCCTACAATGTGAATTCTATTCCAGCGACCTTCTTGATTGACGGTGATGGTATTATCATCAAGAAAAATCTAAGAGGTAAAGCCCTAGAGAATACGCTAGCTTCGTTGAAGCGCTAAAATATTTTGACTTCAATGTCAAATTAAGGGCGCCGGCGATGCCGGCGCCCTTTTTTATGCGGTATTTTTGCGCACCGCTGACAAGGTGTCAGCGGTGCGCTTAATGGCGAACATTTTGCAGTAATGGAAAGAAACTAGCCCTAAATTCTAGATACATGTCAGAAAAAGAAGCAACCACAGGCGAGGAATTGCACGAAGAAAACAACGTTGAACAAAGTACTGAGAGTACTGAGGATACTGGTGTTGAGCAAGATCCGGTAGCTAAACTTGAAGACGAGGTCAAAGACTTGAAAGACCAGAATTTACGTCTGTATGCGGAATTCGAAAACTTCCGCAGAAGAACTGCAAAGGAGCGTCTAGAGCTCATGGAGAGCGCAAATAAAGACACTTTAACAGCTATGCTGCCAGTTCTTGATGATTTCGAGAGAGCATTGAAAAATACCGAAGAAACTGAAGCAAATACGGCGGTATTAGAAGGATTAAAATTAATCCAACATAAGCTTACGGAGACACTAAAAGGCAAAGGTCTGAATGCCATGGAAAGTACTATTGGCAAAGTGTTCGACGTAGAAGAAATGGAAGCTATTACGCAAATTCCAGCGCCGACTCCTGAAATGGACGGAAAAGTCATAGATGAAGTAGAGAAGGGATATAAGATTGGCGAAAAAGTGATTCGCTTTGCCAAAGTAGTAGTAGGTAAAGGAGCATAAGATGGCAAAACGCGATTTCTACGACGTATTAGGAGTGAGCAAAAGCTCAAGCCAAGACGAGATTAAGAAAGCATACCGCAAGGTGGCCTTGAAGTATCATCCAGATAGAAACCCAGACGACAAAGAGGCTGAAGACAAATTCAAAGAAGCCGCAGAGGCGTACGATGTTCTTGGTAATGAGGAAAAGCGTCGTAAATACGATCAGTTCGGACACCAAGCATTTGGCGCGGGTGCCGGCGGCGGTGGATTCCACGGCAACATGAACGACATCTTCGACATGTTCGGGGACATCTTCGGTGGCGGCGGAGGCGGATTCGGTGGTGGATTCGGAGGATTCGGTGGCGGCGGTCAAAGACGCCAGACCAAAGGATCAAACCTACGCATCAAGGTGAAGATGACCTTGGAGGAAATTGCCGATGGTATTGAGAAAAAGATTAAAATTCGTCGCGCAAAAGTTGCCGACGGCGTAACGTTCAAGACCTGTACTACGTGTAACGGTGCCGGTCAGGTACAGCAAGTGACCAATACTATTCTGGGCCAGATGCGTACCGCAGCAACCTGTTCGACATGTAACGGCGCGGGTAAAATCGTGG
>CBFHHP010000059.1:700-1341 GCA_965655745.1 uncultured Schleiferiaceae bacterium | reverse complement strand
CAGTAAGTGGTGTAGTTAAGATCAATATTGACAAGGGTACACAGCCGGGTAAAATCCTTCGATTGAAGAACAAAGGCTTACCAAGTGTTCAAGGATACGGACGCGGTGATCAACTCATTCATATCAATGTTTGGGTGCCGAAGAACCTGAGCAATGACGAAAAGAAATCATTAGAAAAACTAAAAGAGAGCAAGAACTTTGAACCTAATCCAGGAAAGTCTGATAAGGGCTTCTTCGATCGAGTCAAAGAGATGTTCTCATAACCTAGTATTTTATATCTTCAAACTCCTGTCCAATGCGACAGGAGTTTTTGTACTACCCCTACCTAAACGACGCTGCCAAGCCGAACATTGAACGTATGATAAGAGCAGAAAATGTCACCAAACAGTATGGACCAAAGGTTGCACTGGGCGGTATAAATTTGAACATTCCCAAGGGAAGTATTTATGGCCTTCTTGGACCAAACGGCGCCGGAAAGACGTCCTTTATCCGCATCATGAATCAGATCACTGCTCCAGACAGTGGCGCGGTTTATTTTGGAGATAGAAAGCTCACGCCGAGTGATATCGCTCGCATCGGTTACCTTCCTGAAGAGCGCGGTCTCTACAAAAAGATGAAAGTTGGAGAACAGGTGCTTTACT
>CBFHHP010000059.1:0-692 GCA_965655745.1 uncultured Schleiferiaceae bacterium | reverse complement strand
GATATCGCTCGCATCGGTTACCTTCCTGAAGAGCGCGGTCTCTACAAAAAGATGAAAGTTGGAGAACAGGTGCTTTACCTAGCCAAGCTAAAGGGATTGAGCGCCGCAGAAGCCAAGAGCATCGCCAAAGAATGGTTTGTTCGTCTAGAGATGGAAAGCTTTTGGGAAAAGAAGGTTGAGGATTTGAGCAAGGGTATGGCACAAAAGGTGCAGTTTGTCACGACAGTATTGCACAAGCCTGAGTTGCTCATTTTTGACGAGCCCTTCACCGGTTTTGACCCCATCAATACCAACCTCATCAAAAAAGAAATTAAACGTCTCAATAAGGAAGGCGCTACGGTCATCTTCTCCACCCACCGTATGGAAAGTGTGGAAGAAATTTGTGATCATATTGGCTTGATTAACAACGGAGAGGTAATGGTGGAAGGTCCATTATTGGACATCAGAAAGCACTACATGAACGGAACGTACGCTTTTACCACAAAAGACGAGCATGGTTTTGAAGGCAACGATGTACTAGAACGTGACTACCTACACACGGGATATACCGCAACCATTAAATGTGATACATATCCGAGTGACTTGATTCAAGAATTGGCCCGTAAAAATGAATTGCTAGGATTTGAAGAAGTACTGCCGAGTGTAAGCGACGTTTTTATTGACATCGTTCAAAACGGACCTAAACCTAAAGA
>CBFHHP010000058.1:0-7933 GCA_965655745.1 uncultured Schleiferiaceae bacterium | reverse complement strand
GGTGTTGAAGTACCAACAAGAATTGAACGATTTTTATACCGATTCCACATCCAGTCCTCTAACCCCAGAAGAACGTGCCGCTTTCCACGGACATGAATTCTTCAGCTACAATCCAGAGATGGCCGTTGAGGCGAACATTGAAGTGCTCGAAAATGAACCGTGGTTCAACATGGCCACCAGCTCCGGCGTGAGTAGAGAGTACCGCCGCTACGCCAAGGCCAACTTCGAACTACGCGGAAAAACTCTAGAATTGTTCCTCTACCAAAGCAAGCGATTGATGGCAATGGAAGAATACAAGGACCACCTATTCCTCCCTTTTATGGATAAAACTACAGGGGTGAGCACCTACGGCACGGGCCGATTCATGGACATCACCAAACCCGAGGGAAGCACAATGGTCTTGGATTTCAACTACGCGTATAATCCTTATTGCGCCTATACCGATGGGTATTCATGCCCAATTACACCTCAAGAAAACTACATCGATATTGAAGTAAACGCGGGAATTAAAGGACCGGTAGGACATTAATAAGGATAGACTATTATTTAACCTATTGATAATCATTGTTTTGCGATTTTTCTTTATTTTAAGAGAGAACAACTAAAAGCAAAACCATGAAACGATTACTATTCATGGGATTAGGTTTGTTAGCCTGGTCCTGTACTGCCCCAACCGAATCAACACCCGAAGAAGAAACTGGATTACCCAATGGAGCCTATTCTCTGGAAGCCGCCACTTGGACCTATTCAGAAGATTCTGTAGTGGAAGTTTACCCTAATCAAATTAAAATCTATGCAGCTGGTAAGTACATGTACGCCACTATGAATCCGCTGGACGGTTCTGTGAGCAGTGGTGCCGGCAACATGAGTCAAGAAGGTTCGGTGATTACCGAAACTCCTTTGTTTAGTGCTGCAGGTGCCGTTGAAGAAGGCACGGCTTACTCCCTTAACATTACCGAAACAGAGGGAGGCTTTGAACAAACCATAAATCAAGTACAATTTCCTGACCAATCGACTGTAGATCTTCACGAATCTTGGAAGCGACTGTCCGACGGGTCAGGGGAATTTGATGGCCTGTGGAAACTAACTTCTAGAAATGAGATTGAGGGAGTGAACGACTTCCAAGAAATTAAAATGATTGGTGGAGAGCACTTTGTTTGGTACCATACTTGGAGCGATACCACAGAACACAAAGACTTTGGGTACGGAGAATTTGTGGAGCACGGTGACGGGGCTGTAACAGAAGTAGCACGAGTAGGGTCGATAGAAGATTACGCCGGTGAGTGGAATATTAATTACCAGCTCATCGACAACGATCACTTGCAACAATCCTATATGAATACGGATTCAACAGAAGTGGTTCAAGAGTTTGTGAGACTTTAAGCCATCTGAGAAATATAAGGGCCCGATTCTTAACTTAGAATCGGGCTCTTTTTATTGTCTAAAAAATGTCCTTATCAGAATCGATAGACTATTCTTACATTCGAGCAATAAATTGATTCTAAGATGCGAAAATATCTACTACTCCTGATTGTAACCACCAGTTCTATCAATGCACAAGTATTTGATTCATTAGTTTGGGCTGATGAATTCCAAATTGATGGAAGTTTAGACACTTCTAAATGGTGGCATCAAACCGTTTTACCAAATAATGGACAAAGCTGGTGGAACGGGGAAATTCAACATTACACAAATAGAGACACAAACTCCTTTTGCGACGGAGGTTTCCTATTTCTTACCGCAAGAAAAGAGACGTTTACAGACCAAAACGTTACCAAGGATTATACCTCTGCACGATTAAACTCCAAATTTGCATTTACCTACGGCAGAGTCGAGGTTCGCGCTCAATTACCAACAGGTGTAGGTACTTGGCCTGCTATCTGGATGTTGGGACAAAATATTTACGAAATAGGGGCCTGGTGGCAAACGCAAGGATATGCTACAACAGGATGGCCTGCTTGCGGCGAAATTGACATAATGGAGCATTGGGGACATAACCAAGATTATGTTAGCAGCGCTATGCATACGCCCTCTAGTTTTGGAGGCACCGTCAATGTAGGCGGACAATATGTTAGTGGTGTGAGCTCTTCGATGCATACCTATGAGCTTGAATGGACTCCAACCAAAATGACTTTTAGTGTAGATAGTATTGTTCATTACACGTACGAACCTGCTAGCCGCACTAGCAGTACGTGGCCGTTTGACGATCCACAATACATTCTGATGAATATTGCTATCCAAGCAAGTATTGATACTGCTTTCACCGAAAGCCCTATGATAGTAGATTACATAAGGGTATATCAAAGTAGTACCTTATCCGAAGAAGAGCTTGAAGAAGCATCCATTGAAATCTATCCAAATCCAGTAAATAATCATATTCAAATTCGTCAACCTTGGGAACATGCTGAGGTCCAGTTGCACGATAGCAGCGGCAAATTAATCCTCGCAAAGAGTATTTCATTTGGCAATTCACAATTAGATATTTCTTCTTTAGCAGCCGGAACATATATCTGTAAAATAACTCAACCTGAAACCGGCCTCTTGATAGAAAAGAAACTCATCAAGTATTAGCAACTACGTTGAAGACAAGAAAATTTCCTATTTTTCTCTAGCTATACAATTATTCGTAACCAAACCAGAAAATAATGAATAAAGCTATACTGCTTCCATTACTATCGTTTCTTGTAATGGCTTGTCAAAAGACACCTGGACCTATTGACCCTACATCTCAAGTGAATTGGTCAGATAGTATCACCTTATATGGCTCAGCGAGCCTTGGGTTAGATTTGTACTTAGATCAACCCGATTTAAATGGCCGTAGTTGCGTGAATTGCCACCTTTCTCCATCTGGTTTTGATCTTGTCTTTTTTGGCAAATCAAATGCTGGTGAGCAAGATTCTATCATCATTCAACGGGCAGTATTTGATCCTAATACAGGACACGGTCATGTAAGTTTGGAAGATGCCTATCATATCGCTGCCTATCTCCGTAGTCTACGTATATCTTCTCAGACAATCCCTAATGATAATGCCAGTGTCATTCCAATCCCTTCGGGAATCTCACCAATAAATGTTTGGAATGGCGCTACACCCCTAACAGAATCTCAAATCAATTCTTGGGATTTTAGAAACAATATTTCAGTGTCTTTTGACTTTCCAAAATGGTTCGCTGGTGATGAAACCAATAGTTTATTTGATGATAATACCGATTTCATTCCTGAAATAGACCTTCTCAGTGAAAAAGAGGGGGATGTTCGCATCAAGTTTGAAGCTTATCTAAATGACCCCTCTAACGCCAACTTTCTGGCTTTGATGCAGCATTCCCATTACTCATTAAGTGAAGGAGAGCGTCACCCTGGTGAACACAATTATTACAACTTTGAAAAGTCATTTGATTATCAACGTTGGATGGCAACGCTGTACTTTCAGCATGTAATAGACCCTAGTAATAACTTTGAGTTTGGAGACGAATTAAGCACGAATGTAGCAGAGTTTTCTATTTCAGATCCCCTCTGGGATGCAGGAAATATAGCGCGAAGAAGTCAGGATAACGGCGACGGCACCCAGGAAATATCAAATCGTTTACAAAACGAATTAGGTTGGTTGTACCTAGGTTGGTTAACCAACTATGGTGCTAGAAATTCTTTCGAAACTCAATATATCGGGACTGCATTAAATGAATATGGCGAGGACCACTTAGCTACTTTGGTGATTCTTAAATCACTTATTTCTCGAAGTGATAGTAGTCCACTTATTTACCAAGACATCTTTTCATTATCCTACCTGGCGAAGGATGAGTTACTTCTTGAGTCCATAAAGTTTGGGTGTAATTACATCTTATCTGGGCTTAATAACAATGATAGCAGGTTCCTGTTATCACATGTTGACCAAAAATCAGTAACAATAGACATACTTGGTTATACCAAACAAAATATAAGCAGCAACAGCTATTTGGATGCTTCTCAGAGACAAGAGTTAGTTCCCTTGATCGATTCAATTAGTGATTTTGTGAGTAATATGTAGAATCTATTTCAAGCAAATTATTGCTTGATTCTCAAACTAATTTCATGTTCAGCGGAATCTATACCCACTCTTTTAAACACGAACCGACAAGAGAACAAATCATTACTGCTCTAAATAAAGTGGGTTTTTGTCAAGAGAGTCATGGAAATTATTCTTTAATACCGTTCGAAAGTAATTTCACCTTTAATTCTCGTGCTCTTGTTTCTATAGTGGAATACGAATCTGAATTTCTACTACAGGTGCAATATTCCTTCTCACCGACGATAATATCGTGGATATTAGCATTGTGTTTTTTTCCTTTTGGGTTTCTTCTATTTTACCTCCCATTAAAGGCTAAAGAAGATTTTTCTGACCAACTATTTTTACTCAAATGGTAAACATTAAATCACCTTTAGGTTCATTACTTTTTCTTGGCGCATTTATACTTTTTTTCAAATTGGGCCTTTCCAAACTACCGCATATTTGCGTAGTAGAAAAAACCTTTGGAATCCATTGTCCTTTTTGCGGCTTAACACTCGCATTTGAAGAGTTAATGCGTGGAAATCTAAGAACGGCAATACTTACAAATCCACTTTCTATTGGATTACCGCTTTACTTTCTCTCGGATTTCTTAGGAAGTTATCTCGATAAACTTTCTCTGGTAAGAATTTCGAATCAACTATTTGGGATAATTGTCTTAATTAATCTAATTTACCTTAACTATTAACACTCAAACAATCTCTAAGCTATGTCTATGATTTCATGTCCAAAATGCGGATCTCACACAAAAAAAGGAAGCTACAAAACTTGGCAAGTCTTGGTTGCTATTTGCTTTTTCCCAATTGGACTTATTGCCCTCTTAGTTGATAGAAATCCTACGAAGTGCAATAGCTGCAACTACATCTGGCAGGCCTGATTGTACGGGTGGTTAAATCTTTCCACTTATGAAACCCAGAAAGTATGTCTTAATCTTTACAGTCGCATTTCTTCTATTCTTCAGATTTGCCTTTGGGATTTTTGTTATACAGCCCATAGGGGCTATTCCTGAGGGAGCGACAATTGTCTATTGGAGGTTGGGCACCAACATGGATTTCATTGAATCTGCAGACGGTTTAGTCTTGAAAACCGGTGCAGGCCTTTCTTTACTAACTCGTGGACTTGCACTTTCGACATCTGCAAGTGTTGTCGTTGATAGAAAAGTAGCAAAATTGCCCTACTCTTCCTTTCTCTATGGACTAACTACCAACGGTAGGTTTTACGATAGGTGAGATAAATCACACAAATCATTTCTATTAAGCCTATCCTCAAGATTGTCATGAAGAAAATATTAGCTTCATTTTTACTAATTAGTGTTTTTTCCTGTTCGGATAAAAATGTTCAAGAAGATCCATTCGTTGTTGAAGAATTTGATCCTGTGACAGTGAGTAAAACAAACCCCATGAAGGTTTATGCGCATTACATGCCTTGGTTTTTTTCAAAGAACTTTGATGGACAATGGGGTAGTCATTGGACTATGGCAAATGCCAACCCCGATGATACAGTCGATGGAAAAGCAATAATTGCCTCACATATTTATCCTCAAATTGGCCCTTACAGTAGTAATGATCCGGACGTTCTTGAATACCATTTCTTACTCATGAAATACTCAGGGCTCGATGGTATTCTGATTGATTGGTATGGAACACAACAATTGTATGATTATCCACAATTACTACAAGCTACGAATAAGGCTCGTACGCATTTGTCTAAGATAGGATTAGATTATGCTGTGGTTTATGAAGATAGAACGCTTCAATCCAATGCATCGAATGATACCACTCTGCAACGACAATTAGCCGAAGCTGATCTTCAATATCTTAAAACCCGATATTTCTCTGACTCAAACTATATCCACATCAATGCTTCACCCTTACTCGCAGTATTTGGACCAATAGTAATTGAGAACCCGTCAGTTTGGGGTAGAATATTCAATAACACCAGTGTTAACCCATCATTTTTAACGCTTTGGGGAGAGGGAAATGATGCCGGATTAGAAACGGATGGAGAGTATGCTTGGATCTGGAATGGGGGATCAAATCATTATCAACTAGTGAGTTCTTTCTATGATAATTCAGCAGTATCCTTTAAGATGGGTGTAGCTTATCCTGGATTTGATGATTATTACCAAGAAGGTGGTTGGGGTAACGGCTTAGGATGGGAGATTGAACCAAATAACGGGGCTACGCTCAAATCATTACTTGATCTTGCCCTTCAAAAAAACCTCACTCACCTTCAAATTGCCACTTGGAACGATTTCGGAGAAGCAACAAGCATTGAACCCTCCTTAGAATACGGAACATCTTATCTTGAAGAAATTCAATCCTTTACCGGAGTTGGGTTTGGAAAAGCCGAGTTGACCTTAATCAAAGAACTTTATGAAAAGAGGAAACTCTTTAAAAACGACCCACTTTCACAAATGAAATTGGATCAAGTCTATTATTACTTAATCTCCTTACAGGTCACCAAAGCACAAGATTTACTACTTGAAGTCAACTAATCTTTCGGGCTTTAACTATTTGAGGTTTGGATTGTAGATAACCAATTACGTCGAGTTTTTTTTTTTTAACTTTCATCGATTAAACCAATTTTCCCATGCGAAACCTATTCTTTATCGTTTCTCTTTTTTTTAGTCTATCAAGTGTCGCACAGGTGCCTAACTATGTACCGTCCAATGGTCTGCTTGGATGGTGGCCTTTTGAAGGTAATACTTTAGATTGGAGTAATAATGGAAACCATGGCACAATCCTAGGGGGTTCGCTGGTTCAGGATAGATCTGGTCAAGATTCTAGTGCATACTTGTTTAGCTCAAACATTTCTGGTGCTCAAATTGAACTTCCAGTAGATTCTACAAATAATGGAGTTGCTTCAAATTTTACAATGGTAATGTGGGTTAAACCCACTAGACAAGTCAATACCGTTAGCAACAGTACCTCTTGTCCGGGGAGTACTAGTGTTCAAATGGCAAACAGCAATCAAAATTGGGCAATTTATGCTCAAAACTTCGGAACTGATATAGGTGTTGGCCTTTCCGTTGGCACCAATGGTGCCTTCATTGGAAACCATGCGGACTTTCTTTTGGTTTGTAGAGGTAGGGAAACTTTCACAGATACCGGATTTATATTCATTGCTATCGTTCATCAACAGCATACGGCAAAGCTATATGTAGATGGTGTTTTAAAAGACTCTATATATAACTATTGCCCAACACGAGTGAAGAAAATGAGTCCAACAATCAAACTCGGGAGTAATCTCTATTCTCCAGGGTTTAGCGGCATAATTGATGATTTTGGAGCTTGGAATCGGGCATTGAATTCCAATGAAATCAATAATATATACCAACAAACTGGATGTAATACCTCCCCGTGGACCCAGGTAGGTGCAGACATCGACGGAGAAGCCGTTACTGATGAATCTGGAAGATCTGTCTCACTGAGTAGCGACGGTAGTACGATGGCCATAGGAGCACTGTATAATGACGGCAATGGCTCAAATGCTGGACATGTACGGATTTATAAAAATATCAGCGGTATATGGACCCAAGTAGGCGCAGACATCGATGGGGAAGCCGCAGGTGATCGATCTGGAGAATCTGTTTCACTAAGCAGCGACGGGAATACCGTGGCTATTGGTGCTTACGGTAATGACGGCAATGGAACAGATGCTGGACATGTACGGATATATAACTATGTAAATGGTACCTGGACTCAGGTAGGTGCAGACATCGACGGAGAAGCAACAGGTGATAACTCTGGAATCTCTGTCTCACTAAGCAGCGACGGGAGTACCGTGGCCATTGGAGCACATTGGAACGACGGCAGCGGATCAGAGGCTGGACATGTACGGATTTATAAAAACATCAGCGGCAGCTGGACCCAAGTAGGTGCAGACATCGA
>CBFHHP010000057.1:1281-8011 GCA_965655745.1 uncultured Schleiferiaceae bacterium | reverse complement strand
GGAGACTGCCGAAATTCAAGTACCTCGTGGGGTAATGAGTTTTGAAATCCTTGAAATCTCTATGGCCTAGAACCATGGCCAGCATCTTCACGAAAATCATCAATGGAGAAATCCCGTGTTATAAGGTGGCGGAAGATGATAAAAACATCGCCTTCCTCGATATCCGTCCTATAAAAAGAGGTCACACCTTATGTGTGCCAAAGCGTGAAGTTGATGAACTCTATGAGTTGCCTGCGGAGGATTACCGAAGCCTAATGGCATTTTCGCAGCGCGTTGCTCAGAGCTTGAAACGCGTGGTGCCTTGCAAAAGAATAGGCTCCTTGGTCTTGGGTATGGAAGTGCCTCACGCACATTTGCATTTGGTGCCCATAAATGCTGAACATGAATTAAGCTTTGCTAATGCGCAATCCGGAGTCCCTCAAGAGGAGATGATTGCACTTGCTCGCGCTATTTCAGACGATCTGGATTCTGTTGAATAAAGGACTCCCAGCTGCCGCCTTTCCCTTTTGCTTTTGGTCGCTTTCCGCCTGAACCGTGTTTAGGAGCCGGTATGCCGCTAGTCTGTGCATGATGACACACTGCTGCCGCGAGTGCATCCGAAGCATCTAAGTATTTGTGGCTCACACCAGGATACATACTCTGGAGCATTCCACTTACCTGTTCTTTACTGGCGTTTCCGTTTCCTACAATACTTTGCTTGATTAGGCGGGGACTGTATTCAAAAACCGGAATTTTCTTCGATAGTGCTGTGGCCATACAAACGCCTTGAGCGCGTCCAAGCTTTAACATCGATTGTACGTTCTTACCAAAGAAGGGAGCCTCTAGAGCCATTTCATCAGGCCTGTACAGTTCAACGACCTTGCTCAGCTCTTCAAAAATATGAGACAATCTAGTGTAGTGATCGAGCTTGGCATTGAACTTCAATACGTCCAGCACTACGGGCTGAACTTTGCCTTTTACAATATGAATGACGCTATAGCCCATGACTACAGTTCCGGGATCGACTCCTAAAATGACTTTTTCTATAGCCTGGGATTCTGCCATATCAAATCATTAATCCAACAATCGCAGCAGTATAGAGTGAGGCGACTGTTCCGGCGATGAGGGCCTTAATACTAAGTTCACTCAGATCTTTACGGCGCGAAGGAGCAATAGTTCCAATTCCTCCAATTTGGATGCCTATACTAGCAATATTAGCGAAACCACATAGCATGTAAGTACTAAGGGTAATAGAACGCTCTGAGGCGAAAAGCCCATCATTCTTCATTTCGGTCAAGCTCACGTAAGCATAGAACTCGTTGAGGATGGTTTTTTCACCAAGCAACTGACCAACCAATAACAGATCGGCAGGTGGAACCCCTAAAATCCATGCGATAGGGCTCAATAACGCTCCCATAATAAACTGTAATGAGAAGGTATCGTATCGTCCATCTGTAAAATCAGCGGCCCAGTCATTTAAACCTGTCCAAGAACCAATACCCTCTACAAAGAGGTAATTTATCCCATATACGAGGGCAGTAAATACCAATAGCATTGCCCCAACATTCACAGCTAGTTTCACCCCTTCGGTAGTTCCGTTAGAAATGGCATCGAGCGCATTAGATCCCATGTCTTGAGAACTAATCTCAGCGACTTCCTCCACAGCTTCAGTTTCAGGCAAAAGAATCTTTGCGCTGATCAAGGCCGCTGGTGCCGAAAGAACTGAAGCGGTTAAAAGATGCTTTGCAAAAAACAATTGTCTTTCTGGATCATCTCCGCCCAAATAACCAATATAGGCAGCCAAAACACCACCGGCAATGGTGGCCATACCTCCTGCCATCAAACTGAGTAATTCCGAACGGCTCATTTTTGCGATATATGGTTTTACTAGCAGGGGTGCTTCGGTCTGACCAATGAAGATGTTACCAGCAGCAGCGAGCGATTCCGCCCCTGAAAGACGAAGAGTCTTCTGCATGACCCAAGCCATAGCTTTTACCACTTTTTGCAAAATCCCGTAGTAGTACAGCAAGGAAGTAACTGCTGAGAAGAATATTACTGTGGGAAGTACTTGAAAGGCGAATAGATATCCGAAACTTGATGTATCTGTTATCAAAGAACCAAAGAGGAAAGTAGATCCTTCTCGGGTGAAGTCCAAAAGGGTAACTGCTGCTAAACTAAATTTTTCAAAAGCCCAGCTAACGCCAGGTACCTTGAGTACCAAAAGTGCTAGGATAATTTGTAACCCAAGGCCCTTCACAACCATCCACCAGTTAATGGCCTTTTTATTTGAACTGAAAAGCCACAACACGGAGGTGAGTACGGCAATTCCTAAAACACTTCTCAGGATCATTTGAGCTTATCTAATTTATCTCTAAGCCTAGCGGCTAATTCATAGTCTTCATTGACTACAGCCTCCTCGAGCTGTTTTTCTAGTAGTGTAATACTATCTGCTTCCGTTTCTGACGGGGTGCCTTCTTCCGCGAGATCTTCTTCAACGCCATCAGCAATACGCTCCTCTTTCTCGGTAATACCGGCTTGTTCTAGGATGGAGGCCAGAACGTAAATGGGACAATCTACACGGACAGCTAGTGCAACTGCATCAGAGGGTCTAGAATCAAAAATCAGCTGAGCGCCGTGTTCATTTCTAGCATAAATAGAGGCATAGAACACACCATTAACCAGACGATGAATCAATACTTTCTCAATCTGTGTGCCTAACTCATCTAGCATGTTTTGCCAGGTGTCGTGTGTCATGGGGCGCGGCGGTGCAATACTCTTTTCTAAGGCTACGGCGATGCTTTGCGCTTCGGCACCTCCAATTACTACCGGAAGTTTTCGCGCATCGGGTCCTTTTTCCGCAAGGATGAGCGCATACGCACCCGATTTTCCCTGACTGTAGGAGAGTCCTTTAACCGTAATTTCGATTTCCTGCATTAGCTAGCGGCCTTGAAGGCGCGCAAAGCATTCACCAATTTGGGAACTACTTCGAATGCATCACCGACAATACCGTAGTCTGCAGCTTTGAAGAATGGAGCTTCAGGGTCTGTATTTACTACTACAATGGTCTTTGATGCACTCACACCCGCTAGGTGTTGAATCGCGCCAGAAATTCCGATTGCAATATACAGATTAGGGTTGACTTGAATGCCTGTTTGTCCAACGTGTTCGCTGTGTGGACGCCATCCAATATCACTCACTGGTTTGGAACAAGCTGTTGCTGCACCTAGCACCTCCGCAAGCTCCTCAATCATGCCCCAGTTTTCTGGGCCTTTTAGCCCGCGGCCAGCACTAACCACAGCTTCTGCTTCTGGCAATGCTACCTTACCACTGGCAACTTCTGTACCTACGACTTGGAGAAGATCAGTAGAGGCGATCTCTTGCGACTCTGTAACGCCTTCACCGCTTATATTTTCAATACCAATACTGTTGGGTACAAATGAAATGATTGGAGAAGCTCCGCTGAGTTCAATGGTTTCAATCCCTTTGGATGAAAATGCGCCACGCTTTACTTGCAGTGGCGAGGTCCCCAAAGGAAGGCTAATGGTATTGGTACTTAATGCAGACTCTTTGATGGCTGCAAGTGCCGGAGCAACACTCCTTCCGAGTGATGTACCGGCAATGACTACACCAGAAGCATCCGTGCTAAGGGCTTCAAGCTGTCCAGCGATTCCCATGGCGGTTTGGCCAAGACTAATTTGAATACAGTGATCTGCACCGTAACCAGCGAGTTCAGCAGCTGGTGCGTTTGAGCTAGTTACCGCAATGACCTTGGCGCCTATCATAGACGCCCAGTTTTTAGCGTAACCTACAGCTTCATAAGAGGCCTTCTTATACGCCCCATTCCAATCTTCAACAAATACTACAATCGACATCGTTTCAAATTTTAAATGGCTTTTGCTTCTTCATGAAGCAGGCGCACAAGTTCATCTACATTATCAGCATCCACCATTTTTACTTCGGCTTTACCTGCTGGTTTTTCAAAGGCCACAGCAGAAGTAAGTCCTCCGGTTTCACTGGAGGCTACTACTTCAAGCGGTTTGGTTCTCGCGGACATAATGCCACGCATGTTAGGAATACGGAGGTCCTTCTCTTCCACTAAACCTTTTTTGCCACCAATAAGCATTGGTAATGTGGCTTCATAAGTTGCGTGTCCTCCGTCTATTTCAGAGGTTGCCGTCGCAGTGCTGTTTTGAATGGAAAGTCCAACACATGCATTGGCGAAGGGAAGGCGAAGCATAGCTGCAAGCATTGCAGGTACTTGTTGACCGTTGTAGTCTATACTTTCTTGACCGCAGAAGATAATGTCGTAAGAATTTGCCGTGATGTGGTTCTTGAGTTCTTTGGCTACTGTGATTGCGTCCATAGGGATGGCATCAATTCTTACTGCTTTATCTGCACCAATGGCAAGCGCTTTTCTAAGCGTTGGCTCGGTGTTAGCCGGGCCGACATTGATTACGGTGATTGATCCGCCTTGTGCTTCTTTTAAGTGAAGCGCTTTGGTCAATCCAAACTCGTCGTATGGATTGATAACGAACTGAACCCCCGCAGGATCAAGCGACGTACCGTCTCCTGTGAAGTTAATCTTCGCAGTAGTGTCTGGCACGTGACTAATACAGACTAATATGTTCATAGTTGGGTTATGATTTGCCTCTAAATTACTATGCATGCATAATAAATCCAAAGAAATTTGATGCAAAGACTCATTTTTATCATTCGTTCAAATATCGAACGAAAGTGCTTCTTTGGCGTCAAAAATTGGCCCCACTTTTTGTGAACTCAATGAACTAAGAACAGGGAGGGAGAAAAATCTGCTAATGTTGACATTGCATCTTATATTTGCCGTCCTGACACATCATTTGTAACTATGAAAACGATTCAGTTTAGAGAGGCCGTTTGTGAGGCCATGAGCGAGGAAATGCGCCGCGACGAAAACATCTACTTGATGGGTGAAGAGGTTGCAGAGTACAATGGTGCATACAAAGCGTCAAAAGGAATGCTAGATGAATTCGGTCCAAAGCGTATTATTGACACACCTATTGCGGAGCTTGGATTCGCTGGAATCTCAACAGGTGCTGCTATGAATGGTCTGCGTCCTATAGTGGAATTCATGACGTTCAATTTCTCTATGGTGGCTATCGACCAGATCATCAACAACGCTGCAAAAATGAAGCAGATGTCCGGTGGTCAGATCAATGTTCCTATCGTATTCCGCGGACCTACTGCATCTGCAGGTCAGTTGGCAGCAACACACTCCCAAGCATTTGAGAGCTGGTACGCAAACTGTCCAGGTTTGAAAGTGGTTGTTCCTTCAAATCCTTACGATTGTAAAGGTTTGTTGAAGAGCGCTATCCGTGACAACGACCCTGTAATCTTCATGGAAAGTGAGCAGATGTACGGTGATAAAGGCGAAGTGCCAGAAGGTGAGTACACATTGCCTATTGGAGTTGCTGATATCAAGCGCAAAGGAACTGACGTAACCATCGTATCCTTCGGTAAGATTATCAAGGTTGCCTACGAAGCCTCTGATAAATTGGCAGAAGAAGGAATTTCTTGTGAAATCATCGATTTGCGTACGGTTCGTCCAATTGACTATGCAACCGTCATTGAAAGTGTAAAGAAGACCAACCGTTTGGTTTGTTTGGAAGAAGCTTGGCCGTTGGGATCTATCTCAACTGAGATCACTTACAAGGTTCAACAAGATGCTTTCGATTACTTGGATGCCCCAGTAAAGAGAATTACTACTACTGATACGCCAGCACCTTATTCACCAACTCTTCTTGCAGAGTTTTTACCGCAGGTGGGACAGGTGATTGATGCAGTGAAATCAGTCATGTATGTTAAATAACCTAGAGGTTTTACGCTCGAAGTCGAGGTAAAGACTCTTCTACTTATATTTGCAGCCCTCTTTGTAAATGCATGGAGGGCTGATTTTTTATCAAACCATCGTTATAATGGAAAATATGCTTTTGTTGGTACCAGTATTTGGTATCGTTGGTCTAATCTACATGTTCGTTTTACGCCAATGGGTTGTGAAACAAGATTCGGGCTCAGAAAAAATGACAAAGTTGGCAGCCTACATTAAAGAAGGCGCTTTGGCATTCTTGAACGCGGAATACCGCATTTTGGCAATCTTCGTAGTAGTAGCAGGTATTCTGCTCGGAATTGTTTCTTCAGTTGTTGAAACGACACACTGGTTCATTGTTGTAGCCTTTGTTATCGGTGCAGTATTCTCTGCAGTCGCTGGAAACATTGGTATGCGCATTGCTACAGATTCAAACGTTAGAACTACAGAAGCCGCTCGTACCTCTTTGCCTCAGGCATTGAAAGTGTCGTTTCGCGGTGGAACTGTAATGGGGCTGGGTGTTGCTGGACTTGCAGTTTTCGGATTAGGTGTTCTATTTATCATTCTTTCAATCTGGTTCATCGATGGTGAAGATTCATTCTATAATGAAATGACTATCGTTTTGGAAGCCCTTGCTGGTTTCTCTCTAGGTGCTGAATCTATCGCGTTATTTGCTCGTGTAGGTGGAGGTATCTACACAAAAGCTGCCGACGTAGGTGCTGACCTTGTAGGTAAAGTAGAAGCAGGTATTCCTGAAGACGATCCACGTAACCCTGCGACTATTGCAGATAACGTAGGTGATAACGTAGGTGATGTTGCAGGTATGGGTGCCGATTTGTTCGGTTCGTACGTAGCCACAGTATTGGCATCTATGGTATTGGGTAATTATGTCATCAACGATAACCTTCT
>CBFHHP010000057.1:0-1183 GCA_965655745.1 uncultured Schleiferiaceae bacterium | reverse complement strand
TAAGTACAGGTACATTCTTGGAAAACCAAGGTCCTATCTTGTTGCCAATGATGATTGCGGGTGTTGGTATCATCTTTTCTATCATCGGTACTTTCTTCATTCGTATTAAAGACAATAGCGCAAAAGAGCCAGAGGTTCAACGTGCATTGAACATCGGTAACTGGTCTTCAATCATTTTGACAGGAATCGGTTCATACGTATTGATCCAAATGCTTCTACCTGAAACATTGAGCATGAAGTTCTTTGGCGAAGGTTTTAAAGAGGTAACGCGTACAGCAGTATTTGGTGCTGTAATCGTTGGTCTTGTTGTAGGTGCTTTGATCTCGTACTTCACAGAGTACTACACTGGTCTTGGTAAAAAGCCAATTTTAGATATCGTTCAGAAGTCAGCTACTGGTGCTGCAACTAACATTATTGCAGGTCTAGGTGTAGGTATGATTTCTACTTTTGCGCCTATCCTCCTCTTCGCTGGAGCGATTTGGTCTTCATATGCATTCGCCGGTTTCTACGGTGTTGCAATCGCAGCTTCTGCCATGATGGCTACAACAGCTATGCAGTTGGCAATTGATGCTTTCGGTCCTATCGCGGATAACGCGGGTGGTATTGCAGAGATGAGTGAATTGCCAGAAGAGGTACGTGAGCGTACTGATATTTTGGATTCTGTGGGTAACACCACTGCAGCTATCGGTAAAGGGTTCGCTATTGCTTCTGCAGCATTGACTGCTTTGGCGCTATTCGCGGCCTTCGTAACCTTCACAGGTATTGACGGTATCAACATCTTTAAAGCGCCAGTTCTTGCGATGCTATTCGTAGGGGGTATGGTTCCTGTAGTATTCTCTGCGCTTGCTATGAATGCCGTAGGTAAAGCTGCCATGGAAATGGTTAAAGAGGTACGTCGTCAGTTCAAAGAGATTCCAGGAATTATGGAATACAAGGCTGAGCCAGAATATGACAAGTGTGTTGCTATCTCTACAGAGGCTTCATTGAAAGAAATGATGTTGCCAGGTGCAATGACCATCATCTTCCCGCTAGTGGTTGCATTCTTGCCAATGGCTTTTGGCTATACTGGTCAAGAGGCAGCTGAAATGCTAGGTGGATATATGGCAGGTGTTGCTGTATCAGGTGTTCTTTGGGCCATCTTCCAGAACAATGCTGGTGGTGCTTGGGACAACGCTAAGAAGTC
>CBFHHP010000056.1:0-8085 GCA_965655745.1 uncultured Schleiferiaceae bacterium | reverse complement strand
AATAATAGAACACTTGTCTTTGGGGACAGCTCTCATGCTACAGTGGATTTAAGTCCAACCGCACTTTTGGTGGACGACTGCGGAAATTTATACTTCAGTGGGTGGGGTGGAAGTCCAAATACGGAAGGCAATACCAACGGTCTTGCAGTAACACCGAATGCGGTGCGAACGACTACGGACGGACGAGATTTCTATTTTTTGGTTTTAGATCCTAGTTGGAGGAGTGCCCGATTGGCCACTTACTATGGTTCATCGTCGAGAGAACATGTGGACGGAGGAACTTCCAGGTTCGATAAAAAGGGACGTATCTACCAAGGTGTCTGTGCCGGTTGTGGAGGGAATAGTGCCTATCCGGCCTTTCCTTCAACGGCCTATTCGACGACCAACAACTCGACAAATTGTAACCTCGCGGTGACCGTCATAGATATGGACATTCAGAATGCGCGATTGGAATTGACACCAGATCCTCCAGTGTTTTGTATTCCAAATTCGTTCAATATCCTCGACAGCTCGAGCAATGTTCAGGCGTACACGATTGATTGGGACGACGGGAATATTAGCTTAGATACAGGTTTCATCACTTCACACATCTACGATACTCCGGGCACCTACAATGTCCAAGTCATCGGGGAAGACACCGTTTGTGATACTTGGGACACCACCACCTTTACACTCCAAGTAAATCCAGCTTATGATAGCGTCTGGATAGATTACAGCTATGATTATTGCGATCCTTCCCGCCAAGTGGTGGCCACTGCGCGTTTGGTCAGCGACAGTTCCATTGTAACGGATTATGAGCTTGAATGGGATTTTGCCGGAGTGAATTTTTCTTCCGCCCAGGTCCAATTTAACATGCCATTACCCGGTGCCAATCCGGTAAGCCTAAATGTGCTAGACACGAATTGTAATATCACTCAACTCTTTGAGGATACCCTTGTATTCCGCATTCCACCTTTTATGCAGATCAATACCGCCTTGGAGGAATGTGAAACGCGTGAAACGGTAGATTTCAATGCCATTTTAAACGCTACTTACCAAGGTTTTGAATGGCTCGTAGATGGTCAGGTGGCAGGAAATTCAAATCCTTTACAGATTTCGCAGAGCGGCATCTACGACATCAGTATTGTCGGGTACGACAGCATTTGTGGAACCAGCGATACACTCACCGAAAGCTTTGATGTCTATTTTGCAGGAGAGGCATTCACCGTACCCAACTTTGTCACGCCAAATAACGACGGTATCAACGACGCATTTTTGGTGAATACGAGCGAGAATTGGGACGATTTTCACCTCATTGTCCACAACCGCTGGGGCGTTAAGGTATTTGAAACAACGGTAATTTCTTTTGAGTGGGGTGCCGATTACGACGAGAAGATTCTCGCTCCAGGTGTGTACTTTTACCAACTAAAAGCAACTAACCGCTGTGGCGACATCACCGAGGATGGCGTCCTGCACATAATCTATTAGAATGATCAAAGTATACCACAATCCGCGCTGTAGAAAATCACGTGAAGCCTTGGCTTATCTGGAAGAGAAAGGCGTCTCTTTCAAAGTGCGCCAATACATGAAGGATGAAGAGAGCATGACCTCTTCAGAGCTCGAGGAAGTACTTGATGCCCTAAATATGGACGCGCTCGACCTTGTGCGCAAGAATGAGACGTTGTGGAAGGAAGAATACCGCGACCTAGAACTTGGCGAAGACGAGATCATCTTAGCGATGATTGAAAACCCGCGTTTGATGGAACGCCCCATCATTCTGAACGGCGATAAGGCTGTTGTGGCCCGTCCGGCTGAGAAAGCTGAGGAGGTGCTTTAGAAACTATATCAAACAAAAAAGCCCGAGCGTGAGCTCGGGCTTTTTTAATATTAATGATCTTCAGAATTACTCTGCAGATTCTTCTTCTTTGTGACCAATGATCGCGTGAGCAATCTTTGGATTAACAGATTCCAAACCAATCAATGTCAACCAGTAGCCTACGAATAGACCCAAGAAAGCGAGCATTGAGAATCCCATAAGGGCTACAACTAAGAATACGAGGAAACCTATAAATTTCATAAGTGTTTGTTTAGTGGCGGTAAAGATAAGTAGTGGAATTGATTTAGTTTCAACTTTAAGCTAAAAATTGATAGCCACCAAGATAGCAGGCGAAGATGATGCTGCAGAATTTCTGTGCCCTAAATTTGTAGTTCAAGAACTGAGAATCAATTAGTCATTATTACGATGGAATACAGAATTGAGCACGACACCATGGGTGAAGTGAAAGTACCGGCAGATAAGTACTGGGGTGCACAGACAGAGCGTTCGCGCAACAACTTTAAGATTGGTCCGGCGGGCACGATGCCGCTTGAAATCATCGAAGGTTTTGCGTATTTGAAGAAGGCTGCGGCATATGCAAACTGTGATGCAGGTGTCTTGACAGAGGAGAAGCGTGACCTCATTGGTGCTGTATGTGACGAGATTCTAGAAGGCAAGCACAACGACCAGTTCCCATTGGTAGTGTGGCAAACCGGTTCAGGTACACAGAGCAATATGAACACGAACGAGGTGATTGCGAATCGTGCCCACGTACTAGCTGGAAACACGCTTGGCGAAGGCGATCGATTGATTCACCCGAACGACGATGTAAACAAGAGCCAGAGCTCGAACGATACCTTCCCAACAGGTATGCACATTGCCATCTATAAGAAGGTAATCGAAAACACCATTCCTTCTGTGGAATTACTCCGCGATACACTAGAGGCTAAGAGCAAAGAGTTCTGGAAGGTGGTGAAGATTGGTCGTACGCACCTTATGGATGCGACGCCACTTACCGTTGGTCAGGAGTTCTCTGGTTATGTAAGCCAATTGAACCACGGACTAAAAGCATTGAAAAACACCTTGGACCACATGAGTGAGATTGCACTAGGCGGTACTGCTGTGGGTACAGGAATAAATACTCCAGAAGGCTATTCAGAGACGGTGGCGAAATACATCGCAGAGTTTACTGGTATGCCGTTCCGTACTGCTGAAAACAAGTTTGAAGCCCTTGCCGCCCATGATGCCTTGGTGGAGACACACGGTGCATTGAACCAGTTGGCAGTGAGCTTGAACAAGATTGCAAATGATATTCGTTTGTTGGCTTCAGGTCCGCGTTCAGGAATTGGTGAGTTGATCATTCCAGCGAATGAGCCGGGATCGTCAATCATGCCAGGAAAAGTAAATCCTACTCAGGCAGAGGCCATGACCATGGTATGTGCACAGGTAATGGGTAACCACACTACAGTTACTGTGGCAGGTGCTCAGGGTCACTATGAGCTCAACGTATTTAAGCCAGTGATGGCGTACAACGTTTTGCAAAGTGCGGAGCTTATTGGCGATGCATGTGTGAGCTTCAACAACAACTGTGCGGTGGGTATCGAGCCTAATCACAAGGCCATCGAAAACCATTTGAACAACTCGTTAATGCTCGTTACTGCTTTGAACACGAAGATTGGATACGAGAAGGCAGCGAAGATTGCGAAGACCGCACACGAGAACGGCACAACGCTTAAGCAAGAAGCGGTGAACCTAGGCTACCTCACTGCCGAGGAGTTCGATGAGTGGGTGCGTCCAGAAACTATGGTAGGTAAGCTTTAATTCTTGAAATTGGTAGGTCTGTGTCTATAAAATATGTAGCTCTAACAAGCCTGTTTGCGCTTACTTTTTTGTTTCGATGTTCGGCCATAGAGCAAGAGGATCCTTATGAAAAGGCTGCGGTCGTGTGGTTAGCTAGTGTTATTGGAAACGATTGTATGCGTATTGAATCGCCCCAGTCTGATTACGTTCAATGTAGAATTCTAGATAGCTTAGGATTTAATTCTTTATTCGACGACAAACACCTAGATTATCTTAATCATTGGTTTCGAAATGATTCTTTGACAAAAGAATACTTTCAGTCTGATCCGTTTATACCACTTGGATCTTCAAGTGCTTCTAATACTATTTTAAGTTATTCAATCACTCATAGGCAGGACACATTAATCCTGAATTATCGTGGGGCATATTGGGTCCACGGGGAGTCTGGAGAGTTTGAAGAAAGAAGTACTTTTCTAAAAATGGATGAAAGCTTAATACTTTTGGAGAAAAGGGTCTCATTATAGGAAAATGGTTTATTGAACGCTACTTTTCCAGGAATTCTATCGGGTTTAGGTAGTGCATCTTTTTCTGGCCTTGAGGGCTACCGTCAATACGCCAAGGATATGGAATGAAGGTGTAAATAGAATAATGTAGATGTGGTTCTTTACTAAAGGCATTACCGCTGTTTCCCACCGTTCCTATGATAGTCTCGTGGTTTACAAAGGAGTACTTGTCAATGAGAATTTCATCCAAATGAGCGTAATAGTGAAATCTCCATTTTGGCCCTAGAATTATCAATGAATTACCTCCCTTCCGCGTTTGCCTTCGATAGAGAACGATTCCAATTGTTGAAGAACGAATTTTCGTTCCTTTTTTCGAAAATATATCTACTCCTTTGTGAGTAACTGAATTCCCCCACGGATAAAACCAGAAGGACTTTTTATTGTAGTCTTTCTTTGTGGCATTTTCAACAGGCATTGATAAATTCTGCGGGATTAAAAATCCTAACACAATTATAAGTAGCAGAAAAGAGAGTATTCTTTTGAGTAGCTTCAAGGCTTTTAACATATATCGGTTGGGATCTTCTGTCATTAACGATTATAAAAGATCTTCCGTATATCCCTAAGTCTTTGATGACTCTCTTAGCAATTCATCAAATGACTGTGTTTAAGGCATCGGCTGCACCAAGACTTGGTCTTTTTCTAAGCGCAATTTGAGCCAATCTTCGAGTTGTTTGTTTCTGCGCGGTAAGAGGGTAGAATCTACCTCTGGTTTCCAATCTACAAAGGCTACTGCGATGAGTGCACCGTCTGAAATGCTATCTAGTCCGTACTGCATCGTTCCAATAGAGAAACTCTCGAGATCAGGGTAATTGATGCGAATTTCTGCACAGAGATTGGCTGGGATAAGTTGGTTTTCAAGCTGACCTAGCTGACCCTCAAGTGTCGTTATTTTCTCTTGGTAGGAGCGTGCTTCGTCGCGACCTTCAGAATAAAGCTGCACCATTTTAGACATCTCCTCAAGTCCCTGGGCCTCTTTTTCGTCTTGTACAATGGAGAGCGAGCCTTCAAATTCTTGCTTGAAGGAACTGGACCATTCTTTAGTTAGTTCTCCTGGAACACGGTCACCGAAAAGCACCAAGGTAACTTGGGGAGTGCCTCCATTAAATGAAATTTCTTTCTTCAAGATTTCGGTGCCTGGGTAATCTACAGTCTCTGTAAGGTAGGTCTCAATCTTCGCTTGGTTGATTGAATCGGTCACAGTGCGGTACATGATGTAAATCGACGGTACAATGATGACGATAAGACCAATAGAAAAGATGCGGCTTGTTTTTTTGGCGCGAAGCGGGTCTAAAATCTCCACCAACGGGAATCTTAGATAGCGAACGATCAATGTGGTTGACGTTGCTATAAGTACAGTGTTGATCAAAAAGAGGTACAAGGCGCCAAAGAAGTAGTGCCATTCTCCGTGGGCTAATCCATATCCTGCGGTACATAATGGAGGCATCAATGCAGTGGCAATGGCTACCCCTGGAATAACATTAGACTTCTCCTTTCTTGAACCTGCGAGGATTCCGGCGAGACCACCAAAAAATGCTACTAGCACATCCAATAAGGTTGGATTCGTGCGCGCAAACAGCTCATTGGAAGGTGCAGAAATGGGCGAGACCAAGAAGTATACGGCCGAAACAAACAGTCCTATACCTACAGCAACCCCAAGGTTCTTTACTGACCGAGTAAGCAATTTGAAATCATTGATACCAAGACTCAGCCCTAATCCCATGATGGGCCCCATAAGAGGTGAGATCAACATGGCTCCAATAACAACCGCTGTGGAATCGACGTTCAAGCCAATAGACGCGATGAAGATGGAGAAAATGAGAATCCAAAGGCTGAACCCACGGAATTCAATGTCTTTTTTAATACCGTCGATGGTAGCTACAGGGTTGGCTAGGTCGATAATGGAGAATCGGTCCTTTAAAAAACTTAGTATTGGCGCAATAATGGGCCACTTACTAGTTGTAGCCCTCAGGAATCCTAGCGGTTTGTTGGTGTTTTCCACGAATTAACATTCAATGTTCTAAACGAAGTCCTCTCCCAATTCTACACGAACAGCTTTCGCGATTTGTTTGATGGCTTGATCGTTTCCTAGAGGAAAAGTTAGTGAAGTTTTATCAGTTTGTACGACAAATTTTCCATCCAACTCACTTACGACCAGCGCCTTGTCTTCAGAGGCATTTACGATAAGGCAGTTTTTACACTGTTGTGCAAGGATATTAGCACCGATCAGCGCATTGCCGTTGTCGTCTTTAGTACTGAGTTCATAAACAGCGCCCCAATTACCGAGATCAGACCAGCCCATTACGGTTGGGATTACGCAGACATTATCCGCACGTTCCATCAATCCATAGTCAATGCTGATATTATCACATTCGGCATATACTTTAGAAATAGAATCTGCCTCGTATTTAGTATCTAGGTCATTCCATGCGCGGCCCAGCGTGCTCATTAGATCTGGCAAATGCTTGTCAAGTCCAGCGCTCAGCGCTTCAATGTTCCATATAAACATCCCTGCATTCCATAAGAAATCACCACTCTCAATGAAAAGTTTGGCATGCTCGAGGTCAGGCTTCTCCGTGAAGGCCTTGACCGCATACACGTTGCCCTCGCCTTTCAACTCGTTATATTGGATGTAGCCGTATCCCGTTTCAGGCTTGTGTGGCTTAATACCGATGGTGACGAAACAGTCCGAATCATTCGTTTTTTCGAGGCCCTTACGAATCTGCGTTTCAAAGGCATCTTCGTCAGAGATCAGGTGGTCAGCTGGTGTAATGAAAAGGTTTGCTTTGGGATCACGCTTTTTAATCTTGAGCGCAGCATATGCAATACAGGGTGCTGTATTACGACGAAGTGGTTCAAGTAGTATGTTGTTTTCCGGAAGCTCCGGCAGGTGTGCTATAGTTTGAAGGCGGTAGTTAGCATGTGTGACGACGATAATATTTTCAGGTTCGAAAATGCGACGAACACGCTTGTAGGTCTGTTGGATTAGACTTTCTCCAGTGCCTAGAAAATCCAAAAATTGCTTTGGCGTTTCCTCGGTCGACATAGGCCAGAATCTACTACCTATCCCACCAGCCATTATGACACAGTAAGGAGTTCTCATGTTTCAGTGTGTTAGTTCTTTCGATATAGTGCAATAAACTTGCTCAAATCGGACACAAAAGTACGTTATTCTCAGTTTGGTAGGTATCTTCGCAATCGGAATTAAAAACTATCGAAATGTTAAATCTCGTGTTATTCGGCCCTCCAGGAGCTGGAAAAGGAACCCAAAGTGAATTTTTGGTAAAGCGCTATTCGCTTGTGCACTTAAGTACGGGTGATTTGTTCCGTTTCAACATTAAAAACGAAACAGAATTGGGTCTTTTGGCGAAGTCTTACATCGATAAAGGTGCCCTCGTACCAGATTCAGTGACCATTTCTATGTTAGAAGATGCAGTGAATAAAAATCCAGATGCTAAGGGCTTTATTTTCGATGGTTTTCCGCGTACGAATGCACAGGCAGCAGCGCTTGATACCTTCTTGGAAGGTCGAGGTACTTCTATCACAAGTATGATTGCTTTAGAAGTTGCTGAAGAAGAGCTTAAAGTACGTTTGCTCGAGCGCGGGAAGACCTCAGGTCGCGCTGACGATGCGGATCCTGCAGTGATCCAAAACAGAATCAATACTTACAACAAAGAGACGGCCCCAGTGAAGGATTTCTATGACGGACAGGGCAAGTATCGCGGTGTGGATGGTGTAGGATCCATCGAAGAAATTACACAGCGCCTTGTGACGGTTATTGAATCGTTGTAATCGGTTTTTCTAGACCCACTTACTAATTGTACTTTTGCAGAGCAGCTGCCCAGTGGCAAGCTGCTCTTTTATTATGTCAGGTAGCAACTTCATTGATTACGTAAAAATCTACTGCAAGAGCGGTCGTGGTGGAAAGGG
>CBFHHP010000055.1:5946-9082 GCA_965655745.1 uncultured Schleiferiaceae bacterium | reverse complement strand
GGAAATCCAGACCGTATCATAGGCTTCACATTCGTAGGTGAAGGAGATATCGTCTATCCCGAAGTCGTTTCCTGAACCGGGGCCGGACAGTGTGATCAAGTTCAAAATAGCCGTTCCTGAAGCAGGTGCAGTAAAGGTTCGAGTGGTTTGTTGCCAGGTGCCTGTTGTAGTCGGTGTCGAGGCTGCTCCGCCAACATTTGTACCGGATAATTTCAATTGAAGTTGCCCCGCTGGAGAGACAAAAGAGAGCGCCCACCATCGCATGGTCACCTGTGCCCCTGGGGGAAATGTTTTGGTTTGACGCCACAGAATTTTATTGCTTCCAGTAGCGCCATTGACCAACATGTAATTTCCCGTACCGGTGGTATGGTCTCCCCATGTTCCAAAGTTCGGGTGGACTGAATTTGGGTTAGTGCCTACCGCGTAGGTTCCTTCGTTCCAAATGGATGTGGCGTTGTAGGTGTAGTTGGTCAAAAAACCTGAGTTTCCCGAAGAGAAATTTCCATTAGTAGCCATCTGAGTGACTTGACTGCTGCCTTGAACCACCACATATTGTGAGGTATCTGTCAAAATGATGTAGGGTGAGACGCATGTGTCGCAACTAAGTGTTGCATCGTGAGACCACTGGTAAGAATTGGATCCAGAAGCAGAAAGGAAGATGGTATCTCCGACGCAGGCTTCCAAAGAATCTGACGCCAAGGCCAAGGAGCATTGTGCGCTCAAAGGGCCGGCGGTGCAAAAGCCAAACAGTGCGAGTAGTACTTTCTTAATCACGATAACAATATAACTCTACTTTTAACCAAAGCCAATTCCTTCATCTCCACTACCTTTGTGGTATTAATTCTGTCAAAGCAATGAGCGAACACAACGGAAAAATGGTCATCTTCTCTGCACCCTCTGGCGCAGGAAAATCAACCCTGGTTCACTCTCTGTTGCCGCAACTTCCAGAGCTCAGTTTTAGCATTTCAGCGACCTCACGCGCACCTCGAGGCCAAGAAGAACATGGTAAAGACTATTACTTCCTGAGCAGCGAAGAATTTAAAGTGCGTGTTGCTCAAGACGAGCTCTTGGAATGGGAAGAGGTCTATTCCGATACCTATTACGGCACCCTTCGTTCAGAGGTAGAGCGGATTTGGTCTGAAGGAAAAGTAGTTGTTTTTGATGTGGATGTGGTGGGCGCATTGAACCTCAAAAAGCAGTTTGGCGAACGTGCTTTAGCGCTCTTTGTAAAGGCCCCGTCTATCGAAATTTTAGAACAGCGCCTCAGAGATCGGGCCACAGATAGTGAGGAGAAAATACAGCAGCGCGTGGCGAAAGCAACTATTGAGATGGCCCGTGCACCTGAATTTGATAAGGTGGTCGTAAACGATGATCTCGATACCGCCAAGGCAGAGGCCTTGGCCATTCTAAAGGACTTTTTAGGAGCATAATGAAGAAGGTAGGTCTGTTTTTCGGCACCTTCAATCCCATACATATTGGGCACCTTGCCTTGGCCGAGTATTTTCAGAAATACGGCGACCTCGACGAAGTATGGCTGGTGGTCACTCCACACAATCCTTTTAAGAAGAAAAGCAATTTGTTGCCCGATCGTGAGCGCTTGCATTTGGTTCATTTAGCGATAGAGCGTCAAGAAGGGTTACGCGCAAGTGATATCGAATTCAACTTGCCACAGCCAAATTATACCTCGCAAACCCTAACCTACCTGCGAGAGAAATACCCGGAGCATCGCTTTAGTATTATCATGGGTGAAGACAACCTCAAATCTTTCCATAAATGGCGCAACTATGAGAGCATCCTGGAAAATCATGAGATTCTCGTCTATCCACGACAGCCGCTTCCTGATGAAGTAGCCACAGAACAACATTGGCAAGAACGATTCCCGAATCTGCGTTTGGTAAATGCGCCAAAAATGGAAATCAGCGCATCGCTCATTCGCCGCAGTTTTGCCGAAGGAAAAGCCCTTCGAAACCTTCTTCCAAAGGCGGTTTTTGATTACATTGAGGGGAGCAACCTGTTCAAGTAATCCATGTCCACATTCATCGCGCAAATCGCGCAAGAGTTGATTTCATCACCCCTGCCGCTGCACCAGCAGATGGTCGTTCTCCCGAACCAACGGGCGGAAATCTTTTTACGTGAGGCACTAAAGCCGCATCTGGAAGGACCGACGCTTCTACCGCTATTTACAACCGTAGATGGATTTATCTCGAATGCGGGCAACCTTCTAGTGGTCGAGCCACTCGTTTTACTTATAGAATTGCACCAGTGCTACAATGAGGCACGGTATCAAGCCTATCCGGACCGTGAACCCGAATCTTTGGGGAGCTTTCTTTCATGGGGACAAACACTCTTGTCCGATTTCGAAGAGATCGATCGATACAAGCTCAATCCAGCACATGTACTTGGTGATTTGTACAACGTTCAGAAATTAGCGGAATGGGATCTCGAACCGGAAAATGAAACAGCCCTTATGGGACAGTATTCGGATTTCGTTGCATTGCTCCCAAGTACCTACGAACGATTTAAAAATGCCTTGTTGGCGCGTGGCGAAGCGCACAGCGGATTGGCTTCGCGATACCTCAGCGAAAATCTAGAACGCATTGATAACTACCTCAATCGCAATGGGGTTAAAAGGGTCTTGGTCGCAGGTCTAAATGCTTTGAATACGGCAGAATTAACCATCATCGGCCAACTAAAAAATCATTGGAACACCACTGTAATGTGGGACCTTGATCCGCATTATGTCAACATGAAAGAGCACGAAGCTGGACTCTTTCTACGAGCGCACAAGGACCGTCAAAAAATATTCGGCAACGATGTCCCCACCACGAAAAACCGCTCGAGCGACTTTCTAACAGTCCCGAAAGAAATCACTCCTGTTGGAGCTTCTAAATATTCAGGGCAAGCGAAGACCGTTTCAGCCACCTTAGAGCGCTGGGCCAAAGAAGGCGTTCCCGCTCAAAATATTGCCGTTATTCTTGCTGATGAAACACTTTTAAATCCAGTACTGAGCATCTTGCCCGAATCCTACGATAAGGTCAATATCACCATGGGATACCCCCTAGATCAAACAAAGGTTGCAGCGACTGTAAGACTGTGGATTGGGGCCGTTGAGTATGCGCTAAAAAACGAGAAATCA
>CBFHHP010000055.1:2062-5847 GCA_965655745.1 uncultured Schleiferiaceae bacterium | reverse complement strand
CTAGATCAAACAAAGGTTGCAGCGACTGTAAGACTGTGGATTGGGGCCGTTGAGTATGCGCTAAAAAACGAGAAATCAGGAAAGAATTGGACCTATTACCACAGGAGCCTTGGCGCTCTGTTTAGCGACCCGCTCTTCAACAAATATTTCTACCTCGGCGAGATAGAAGAAGGACCCAGGGAATGGAACCAAAGCATCATTAAGGGCAATAGGGTGTTCACCAGCTCAAAAGAATGGACCAATGAATTGGCCAAAGGGCCAAAAGGATACCACCATCTTCTTTATCCTTCACACGGGATCTCTGTGCTCACCTCGATTAAAAAATGGCTCGAGCATGTTGCAGCCCAAGAGAAGGGGGATACCATGGTCATCAATACGACATACAAGATCCACACCTTGCTTGAACAGCTTGAACGAACGCTCGGCAGCACTGAAGTCGATACCTTGTCGGTGCTCAAGCTAGTTAAACAACAACTTCGAAGTGGGACTATTGACTTCGTTGGTGAGCCGCTCGAAGGACTTCAAATAATGGGAATTCTGGAATCTCGTACCCTTGACTTTAGCCATGTCATTATGGCCGGAGTTAACGAAGGGATTTTACCCGCAGGACGCTCCTTCAACTCGCTCTTGCCCTATGACATCAAACAGACCTACGACCTTCCGACCTACGAACAGAAGGATGCCATCTTCGCCTATCACTTTTACCGAATCTTGCAACGTTGCTCAGAAGGTGTAATTGTCTACAACACAAACACAGATGCTATGGGCGGCGGAGAGCCTTCGCGCTACATCGTTCAGCTGGAGCAGGAACTCCAGCAAGGTGCGTGCACCGTGCATCCACGAGCTTTCAACAACGGCCCGATACACCCTTCTTCTATTGAAGATCGCTTTTATGCCGAACGCACTGATACGGTAAAGGAAGCCATGGTAGATTGGATGAAAAGGGGTATGAGTGCTACAAGTCTCAATGAACTCGCTGGACGTCCGCATGATTTTTACCAAAAAAGACTGGTTCGCGTTCGAGAGCAAGACGAAGTAGAAGAAAGTATGTCGGCTCTGGTCATGGGTAACCTTATCCACCACGGTCTAGAAGAGCTGTATAAACCGTTGGTCGGAAAACCCCTACCGGTATTTGATGTTGACGAATGGACCCAGAAAGCCCTAGAATTAGGAATCGAACGCCTGGTTAAAGAAGGCTATTCTGAATCTGCCTTGTACCAAGGTCGAAATCTAGTCACCTTGGAGGTATGCAAAAAGATGTTGGATCAATTCCTCCATTACGACCTCTTACGTGCGAAAGCAGGAAAAACTATTTTAAAGGGTGTAGAAACAGAGCTGGAATTCGAGATGCAGCATCCTTCTCTAGATCTTCCATTGAAGTTTTTGGGTAAGGTAGACCGGATTGAAATGAACGACGGTAGACTAACCGTATGGGATTACAAAACAGGGCGAATGAAACCTGCAGAGCTCAGTTTGAGTACATGGGAAGATCTATGGAACGGTAAAAAACCTAAGGCGCTTCAATGCTTGTTGTACGCTTGGCTGCTTTGGAAAAGCGGCGCTGTCACTTCACCGCTGCCTTGGCGCATAGGCATGTATAAAATGCAAAGCCCACAACCAGAGTCTTTGCTCCGAGGCGGGGCCTTTGACGGTCAAGTTTTAGGAGAACAAGACCTCATCGAATTTGAACACCAATTGATCGAATTTCTTGTTAGCCAGTTATCTTCGGACGAACCGTTTGTGGAACCTCCACCAAAAGACTTTTACTCATGAGCAGAGTCACTTCACTTACCGCTGTTCCTTCAGCGGCTGATATCCAAGCTTCAGCAGAACGTATTGCGCCCTACGTATCAAGAACTCCCGTTCTTAAGGCGCCAAGGTTTAACCATCTAGCTAATGGTGATTTCTATCTGAAATGCGAACACCTACAAATGACCGGTGCCTTTAAAGCTCGAGGAGCCATGAATACCGTACTCGTCCACAAAGAGGAAGCCTTGAAAAATGGGGTGCTCACCCACAGCTCAGGAAACCATGGTGCAGCCCTAAGCTGGGCGGCAGCACAGATTGGTGCCAAGGCCTATGTAGTAATGCCCTCGAACGCGCCAAAGGCGAAAATTGCATCGGTGGAATACTATGGAGGTATAGTGACTTTTTGTGAGCCCACTCTTGAGGCTCGAGAGACGACAGCGGAACAAGTGCGCAAGGATACTGGAGCGCTGTTGATTCATCCTTACGACAACTACAACATCATTGCTGGGCAGGCTACAGCCACTTATGAATTGCTTCAAGAGCATCCGAATCTCGATCAGATTTTTGTGCCTGTAGGTGGAGGCGGACTCCTTGCTGGAGCAGCATTAGCCAACAGCTATTTTGGAAAGGCTAAGATTATCGGTTGCGAACCTACCATTGCCAACGATGCTTTTAAAAGTTTTACCTCTGGAACGTGGACCCCTGCAAAATCTACAGATACCATCGCAGACGGTCTGAAAACATCTTTAGGGCATAAAAATTTCCCTATTATTCAAGAGCATGTAGACCGCATCACATTACTCTCAGAAGATGAAATTCAGGAGGGGTGGCACTCTTGCTTGGAGACCATAAAGCAGTTTATTGAGCCTTCTGCCGGAACAGGAATAGCCGCTGCAATGCGCGAAGAGACCCATGGCAAAACAGGAATAATACTTTGCGGAGGGAATATGGATGTACGTAAATTCAGTCTACGATAAACCAAACGCCGCTACGATAAATTCAATGCAGCATTATCAAATTGGTAAAATACATTTACACTGTTATCATTAGTGCACAGGGTGTAATCAAACCAATTTTAAAGGCATCGTGAGTTTCACGGTGCTTTTTTTTATTCCAAAATCCGCGGTAATGCTCCAAAGCCCCTGATTTTTACTTCTTGATTTGTTAAACGCTATGCGTTCCTTAACTAGTGTCAAACCATTCCCCGTACCAGAAACACGCTCCATATTCCCGTATCCAGAATCTGAAACCTCTACAATTAAGCGACTTCCGTCTTGCTTTGATGAAAGTTTTACCCAGGCCGTTTTGGATAAATTATTACCAGCGTATTTGAAACTATTTTCTACCAATGGTTGAAGAATTCCAGAGGGTATTTGAAAGTGGTAATACTCCAACGGCACATCAACAATGAATTCGACATGACCATAAGAACTCTGCTGCTGTAATCCAGCGTATTTACTCAATTGTAAAATTTCACTTTTAATTTCTGTAAAGTGGCCCCCTTGATTGTGCAATATGGTCCTCAAATATTGACTTAACTCCGCCAAATACTCCTGCGCATCTTGAAGTTTTTCTTGATTCAAAAAGCCATTAACGTTATTCAATTGGTTAAACAAGAAATGAGGGCGTATTTTGTTTTTGTAGGATTCTAATTCCAGTTGCGCTTCCTGAACATCAAATTGTGCTTCTTTTGTTTTTAAGATATTTCTGTAAGAAACCCAAATCCCAACAATAATTAGAACTGCCATTGCAAGAAAGATTGCTAACGTCTGCTGACGAAGTTGAGCGGTTTCTTCAAACCTCATTCGCTCCCTTTTTCCTCGCTCCAACTCAAAGGCTAGGAATCTGCTTTGGCTTTCGTCTACTCGCTCAAGCGCTAATCTATTAGAACGAATCTCGGCTTCTTTAGCAATATCTTTTGACTCCTCGAGTAAATGATAATCTTCAAACTGTCCGCGTGCTTTTGCCTCGAGCGCCCAAAAATTGCGTTCATGTGCGAACTGAATACACTTTGCCAGCTGTTCTTGAGAAAGTGC
>CBFHHP010000055.1:0-1965 GCA_965655745.1 uncultured Schleiferiaceae bacterium | reverse complement strand
GTGCTTTTGCCTCGAGCGCCCAAAAATTGCGTTCATGTGCGAACTGAATACACTTTGCCAGCTGTTCTTGAGAAAGTGCTTGTAAACCAAGTGCCCGAAAATAGATGTTCTGTTTATCGATATCCAAGACAATAGGATCATCAACCAATGCTATTGCACCTTGAATTAAAGAATCAACTTCTTCTGGATTTTTTTCTAACCTAAATAATGCCTCTGCCCTGACTGCATATGCTTCACTTGGATTGATAGTCCTTCCTTTTTTTCTAAAAATAGACAATACCGTATCTGAGTATGTTAAAGCGCGTGAATAATACCCAAAGTCAATGAGGTAGGTTGAATAATTACCGGCAGCAGTCGCCCAGGCTAGAGTGTCTCCTTGACGTAATGCCATACATTCTTCCGAAGTCGATAATATTTCTTGACCTGAGCCAAGAGCCCAATATGAGTGGGCTTTCAATAAAAGAATACGAGAAAGTCCCGTTATATTATCAGTTGATCTAAACAATATTTCACTTCGTTCAATCATAGGAAGGGAAGCAACACTAGCGCCTTGCACTACTAGGTCTCTTGCTCTTAGGTACAATCCCCATGCTTCTTCTAGTTGATTTTTACTGTTGACTAATTCATCTACACGTTCCAGATAGTCAGAACTCAGTCGTTCAGAATTTAGTGTTGCCGAAACTTTTTTCGGAACCTCTATAGATTCTTTGGTGCCGCATTCAATGAGCACAAAAGAAAGTAGCATGAATAGTATCGCCCTAAACATTCGGCCATTCTCCTTGGTTGATCCTGGTTTTAGATGCTTCCAATACATTACCCCCCTTTACATGAAGTATGATTTTCGCACCCCAATCAATACGCTCTACTGCATCACGTCGTACAATTACACTTTTATGAACTCGTGAAAATCGTTCACTCAAACTTTCTTCGAAATTTTTAAGCGTTCGAGCCACTAGGTGTCTTTCTCCGGAATCAAGGACTACTTCGGTATAATTGCGCTGACCGAGTAGAATGTTGATTTTAGCTTCAGAAATGGAGTGGAATGAACCTTTTATTGGGATTTTAATATGGCGCTCTTCAAAAATCCCGGCGGGACTCAATGCAGCTATTTTTTTCAAGCTCTGACTAAGCCTCCTGGGAGAAACTGGTTTTAGTATGTAATCGACAGCAGTATCAAAGGCCTCCAAGCTATATTCTGAGTGTGCTGTAACAAATACAATGTTACCAACGTAAAACTGGATCTCTTTAGCTACTTCTAGTCCATTGGCGTTTGGCATTTCCATGTCCAAGAATACCATTTCAGGACTATGCTCGAAGCACCAAGTAATAAACTGATCCTTGTTTGTAGAGCCGTGAATATGTGCTTCGGGTAATAATTTTCCTAATTGATGAACCATGCCATCGACAGCAAGTCGCTCATCATCAAGAATCCCAATGTATCTTACTGTTTTCATTTTTTGTAGCCTTCCATCATACGAGCAACATATTTCCCGACGACATCAAACTCTAAGTTAACTCTATCTCCATTACGTAGGGTATGGAATACTGTGTTTTCATAGGTGTAAGGAATAATGGCTACACTAAACCCACCTTCCACTGAATTAACCACCGTCAAAGAAGTGCCATTTACGGTTATTGATCCCTTTTCTACAGTAACATTGCCGAGGGAAGGATCATAGGAAAATGAATAGATCCAAGAACCGTCTTGTTCTTCAACACCCTCACATACACCAATCTGATCAACATGGCCTTGAACGATGTGTCCATCAAGGCGAGCTCCCATGGTCATGCAGCGTTCAATGTTGATTTTATCGCCCTCTTTTAAATCGCCAATATTGGTTTTAGCGATGGTCTCGTCAATCGCAGTGACTCTGTAGGTGCGGTCGCCAAAGATTTCAACGACCGTCAAACAAATCCCATTGTGTGCCACACTCTGGTCAATTTTCAACTCAGAAGCCAAGCTAG
>CBFHHP010000054.1:5264-9286 GCA_965655745.1 uncultured Schleiferiaceae bacterium | reverse complement strand
CTTTGATTGCATCAAGGGCCTCAGCAGGAAACGTACCGTTAAAGTGTTTCGAATCCAGGAAACGCAAGCGGTAGTCCACACAAAGCTTTTGGATGTCTTCGATGTGGTAGATGCGCGAGGATTCGAGTGCATCAAAGTTTAGCGCTTCACTATTTCCTTCAGAGGAAAATAGGTTGCCTAGGATGCGTTCGCCCTCTGTGGGTTGAGAAAGCAGTGCCTCGAAACCTGCAAGGATTTCAGCGTTTGTCGGTTGTGTGTTCTTTGAACGAATATCGTTCAATTGGTCAAGAAGATTAATTCCCATGCTCTAGTTAGTTGCTATCTGTTCGGGAACTCATGGCGCGTAGATTTAACAAAGTTCGCAAATGCATTGTTCAATGTCAATTGGTTTGTCAAAAACTTGACAAGGGGGGTATCGAAATCGTACCTTTGTATTCTTATTAATTCAAAATTTCAAAGCCCGTAAGCTATGAAAATGAAACTTTCTCACTTCGCGTATGAGCTCCCAAAGGAACTGATCGCGCAGGAACCAACTTTGCACAGAGACGACAGCAGGTTGATGGTGGTCCACAAGGACACCGGCGAAATCGAACACAAGCACTTCCACCAATTGATCGATTATTTCGACGACGGTGATGTCATGGTGCTCAACAACACAAAGGTTTTTCCTGCACGCATGTGGGGGAACAAGGAGAAGACGGGTGCGCGTATTGAGGTGTTCTTGCTACGTGAATTGAATGCCGACAGCCGTCTTTGGGATGTTCTTGTTGATCCGGCGAGAAAGATTCGTATTGGGAATAAACTCTACTTCGGTGAAGACGATTCGTTGGTTGCTGAGGTTATTGATAATACCACTTCACGCGGACGTACGCTGCGTTTCTTGTTTGACGGTTCTTACGAGGAATTCCGTGCAAAATTAACGGAGATGGGTGAAACACCGCTACCGAAATATATTGATCGCGAGCCTACCATCGACGACGCTGAGCGTTACCAAACCATCTTTGCAAAAGAAGAAGGCGCTGTTGCCGCTCCTGTTGCAGGTTTGCACTTCTCAAAACATTTGATGAAGCGTTTGGAGATTAAGGGTGTTCACTTGCCAGAATTGACCCACCATGTAGGTCTTGGAACGTTCCGTCCTGTCGAGGTTGAAGATTTGAGCAAGCACAAAATGGACAGTGAGCAGTTCATCATGCCTCAGTCTACTGCAGATGTGGTAAATGAAGCTCTTGCCAATAAGCGTCGTGTGTGTGCCATTGGCACCACTACGGTGAGAACATTGGAAAGTTCGCTTACTACAGGTGGACGTGTCACTGAGACTGAAGGTTGGACCAACAAGTTCATCTTCCCGCCGTATGAAGTAAAGATCCCGAACGCGATGGTAACGAATTTCCATCCTCCAGGTTCTACATTATTGATGATGAACAGTGCAATGTTGGGTCACGACCTTGCGATGCATGCCATCAATGTTGCCATCAAAGAGAAGTACCGCTTCCTGGCCTTTGGCGATGCGATGTTGATCATCTAATCCATTAAGATTTCATAAAAGGAAGCCCTGCCAGTTTTGGTGGGGCTTTTTAGTTGATGCCCTCAAAAGCTGCGAGGTATTCCTGGGCAATTTTGGGCCAATTAAAGTGCGCTTCAATCCTAGCTTGCGCCAAGGCTCCTTGCTCGATTTGTACCTCTTTATTAGGAAGGTTTTGAAGCATCGCGGTCAATTCTTCCTCGCTGTCCCACAAGCCGCCTAAGCCACCCAAAACACTTGCGTTGAACGGATTGCTGTGGGCAAGAACGAAGGCACCACATCCCATGGCTTCTAGCAGTGCGGGGTTTGTACCTCCTGCGCTATGTCCGTGCAGGTAAGCTTCGCAATTTTTACGCAGTGCGTTCACTACGTCTTTTT
Organism: uncultured Schleiferiaceae bacterium; assembly: GCA_965655745.1. Lineage (GTDB taxonomy): Bacteria > Bacteroidota > Bacteroidia > Flavobacteriales > Schleiferiaceae > UBA10364. The sequence continues at coordinate 7,386 of CBFHHP010000054.1, read as the reverse complement.
CATAAATGGAACCTGGAAAGACAATATTCTCACAAGCTTGATACTTTCTGTAGAGTTTCTTTCCATAGGTTGTAGAGTAATCACCAACAGCTACGAGGGTTTTCCCACTCTCTTTGGCCGATTCTAAAATCTCCTTCACGTGATTATCCGGTTGCACACGACCAATGTGAAGTACAAAATCTTTAGTGGGTAGACCTTTGCCCTTGAGAAGCTCAGTATCGGATGTTGAAACGATTTCAGCACCGTAGGCGATGGTTGTACAAGGCGTCTTGTATTTAGTCAGGTAGTCGGCAATCATAGGATTGTCAGCAACTAAAAGTTTTGAACGTTTGGCCGCTCTGCGCTCGGACCATCTTAGGAAAGGGGCGAGGGGACCCTTGTATTTGGCTCTTTGATGCTCCAACCCGTCCATGTTGGTGACGGTTTTATACTTTGGCCATAGAAAGGACCAAATGCCTGAAGTGGTATAACCTAGCTGTAAGATGATGTCATAATCCTTCTTCTTTGCGTCTTGGATACAACGAAGGTCGTAGATGAATTGGCCCGCCAAACCCAAAGTCTTCTCAGGGTTGAAAATATGAGTAATCTCAACGCCCTCGAGGTTCTCGAGCCTTTCGGGATGATCGCTTACGGTGTATACTGTGACCTGATGACCGGCACGCACCCACAAGGGGCAAACACGTTCAGCCATTTCTTCAAATCCGCCATAGCGGTTGGGAATTCCCCGGGATCCAAGTACTGCGATTTTCACGGGACTAAATGTAGGATTTTTAAGGTGGATGACAGAACTTTTAAAGAAACCTAAACCCCGAATTATGGATTTTCAAAGCAGTTGCCATCAGTGGTCCCAATCCCAATTGCTCAGTTATGTGCTCAATGGCGCGAGCCGTTATCAGAATGTGGATGATATGGCGGCGGAGTTTTCAACCCAGTTTAAAAGTCTATCCCACTTAATGCAGATGGACGAGAAAGCCTTGTGCAGCATCAAAGGTATAGGGCCTACAAAGGCAAAACAGATCATGGCGATGCTCGCCTTACACCGCGCTTGGAATGAACCGCAAGACCTGCCTCAAAGCATTAAAAAAAGCGGCGATGCCCTTCCTCACTTTTACCCTTTGCAAGCATTAGCTCATGAAGAATTTCATGTCCTCTACCTCAATAGGGCACATGTTCCGCTTACCTGCCAGCAGTTGTTCAAGGGTGGAATAACAGGTACAGTTACCGATGTGAGGGTGATAATGAAAAAGGCCCTTCAGTGGGGAGCTACAGCAATGATTGTAGCACATAACCACCCCTCCGGTGCCCTTTATCCGAGCGAGAATGACAAGCGAATGACTAAAAAGCTCGTTTCTGCAGCAAAAACCTTGGATCTGACCGTACTTGACCACCTTATTGTGACGCGAAGTGGCTACTTTAGCTTTTCAGATCAAGGCTTGATGTAAATGGGAGGGGTACGTTACCTGCAGAATTGGAGATCATTTTTAGGAAAGTATGACCATTGGCGGTTCCTCTTTGCGGAGCTCAACAAGCTCGTCTATCTGCGTACCTACACGGAAGATTTGGACGAAGCGGGAAAGGAGCAATGCATGCATCATGCTGCCAAGTGGCTCATTCACTCTCAAGAGCAAGGCAATACAGCCGGCTGCGGCACCTATTATTTTAATAGCGGTTGGACCAGTGATTATCCAGAAACCACAGGATACATCATTCCTTCGTTGTTGCGCTATGCTGCCTACAATAAAGCACAGTGGTCTGAAGAAGCCGTTAATGCTGCCCTTAAAGCAGGGGAGTGGTTGTTGACCGTTCAGCACAACGACGGTGGCTGGCCGGGAGGTTATATCGAACAGAACAGGCCATCAGTGGTATTCAATAGTGGCCAGATTCTCCGGGGTATGCTTGCTTTATATGAGTTCAATGGGGATCCTCGATGGAAGGATGCATCAGAGCGTTGTATTCACTGGATATGGCAACAGTTGGATGAGCACGGCAGATTTGCAACCAATGATTACATGGGTGCCATTCGTGTGTACGGCAGTTATGTGGTGGCGCCTATTTTAGATTGGCTCCCGCACTTTGAAGAGCACAAAGCGGCTTGGGAAGGCTTTGCACATAGACATTTGAT
>CBFHHP010000054.1:0-5165 GCA_965655745.1 uncultured Schleiferiaceae bacterium | reverse complement strand
TTGGGTCTGTACCCAGCAAAATGAAGTCGGCTGGTTTGCCAACTGTGACAATACCCAGCACAAGAACGATAAGCCTATTATACATACCATAGCCTATACCATTGACGGTATGTGGAATGCAGGACTGGCGTTGAAAAATGACGACTTTAAAGCAGCGGCAATTTTGCCTGCTAGAGTTTTAGCGACCGATTTTTTAACGCGTGGCATTTTAAACGGCCGCTACACATCAAACTGGAACGGCGTAGAGGCCTTTATACCCACAGGAGGAGCTCAGCTCGCCATTGTGTGGTATAGCATGTATGAGGTAACGGGAGAGCCTATCTGGAAAGAAGCTTTTGAGAAGATGAATACACTGCTTTGTGTGATCGCTCGCAGAGGAGCGCGTCAGTCGAAGGATTCCCTTGGGGCATTGCAAGGCAGTTTCCCATTATGGGGTCGGTACGAACCGTTTGGATTGCCGAATTGGGCAACGAAATATTTTTTAGACACACTACTGAATGAGCGTTAGAGATACCATAAGAAGCATGGTTCCAACGGTCTTGTTGGAATGGAATAGGACAAGGAAGAAAAAGCAACAGCGCAAAATTTTGGAACAAAAGCGTGCCGCTGGCGCTGTTTGGACTAGGGAGAAACTTCTAGCCGCTTTGAAAGAAGCAGGTGTGGATGCGGAAAGGGATCTGTTGGTGCATAGTGCGATGAGCAAAATAGGTTATGTAGAAGGCGGTCCTGCAACTGTAGTTGCAGCTCTACAAGATTCATTGCATCCATCTTCAACCTTATTAATGCCCACTTCACCAGTAGTTACGTTACAAGCAAAACACGAGTTAGCATTATTTGATGTTGCTTCAACGCCTTCAAAAATGGGTGCGATCACCGAGTATTTTAGGGCGAATGTAGCATCCCATCGTAGTGCGCACCCCTTAGAACCTGTAGCAGCCTATGGTCCTCGTGCTGAAGAGTATACCTCATTACATCATACAGATTCCACCTCTTATGGTATCAACAGTCCATGGCGAAAACACATGGAGAATGACGGTCAGATATTGTACATAGGAACCACCTTGATTAATTCCGGTACCTCTTTGCATGCCGCGGAGGACGCTATAGGACACGAGAATTTTAAGTTTCCGATTTACCTGGACCATCGCAAAACGTTCAATGTGCTATTACAGGGTCGAACACTGAGTATTACTTCAACAGTTCACAACCCAGTGTGGAGCAATAAACGGGAATGTGATGGACTCATTCCTCTGTTGGAAACTAAAGGTGCACTAAAGCACGTTACCGTTGGGGAAGCACCCTCTTTATTGGTGGATGCAGCTAAAATGAAATCCATACTTTTGGAAGAATACGCTCTACGGGGCGTTACGATGTATACGCCACAAGGTTCATGAGCAGAATTTTAATAACAGGAGCAGGTGGTGGCATCGCGAAAGCGATCCTACCTGTATTGAATGATTTAGGCTACTCGTTGCTGTTGACAACACGTTCGAGGACTGCAGCTTTGGAGAGTTTTCTAAAGGATGCGGGAATAGATGCGCCCATCTTTCAGGCGGATTTAACAGTAGAATCTGATGTAGATGCACTCTTTGAATGGGTTGCTGAAAACGGTGGGTTAGATGTACTGGTAAATAATGCGGGTATTGCGCATGCTGCTGCTGCATGGAAGTTGGACGCTACAGAGATGGAGCGTCTCTTTCAAATCAATTTCTTTTCGGCTGTACGATGTTCTTCGAAGGCGCTGCCGCTTCTTCGCGCTCAAGGAACAGGTCGGATCATTAATGTGAGTTCGGTTGTTGCGCATAAGCCAAGTTTTGGCACCAGCGGCTACGCGGCCTCGAAAAGTGCGCTTGAAGGATACGCGCGAGGTATTGCCATCGATGTTGCCAACAAGGGTATTACCGCGAATACAATTGCCTATGGCTACATGGAGGCAGGGATGTTATATGATGTACCTGAGGCCATGCTCGAGCAAATTAAGACCACCATACCAAAGGGCTCCTTTGGGGATGCAAGCCAGATTGGTCAAACCATAGACTACTTAATCAATAGTCCATTCACTACGGGACAAACCCTACATGTAAACGGTGGCCAATGGATGCCTTAATTGCACTTTATTCCAAAGAAACATCTAGCCGTTTTATTTGGGCAGCACGCGTGTTTTTCAAACATGCGATGAAGTGTAATTTAAAGATTTACAGTGATGTAGATGCTTTTAATGGGGCCCAGGGAATTAAGGTGAATTATAGTCCGGATCCTATCGAAGGATCTTTTCATATTTCACCGCACGGGCTGCTTTGGGAGAGTGAACTCGTTGAGCAAGATTTTCCTTGTACGAAGTGGGAATCGCTGACTGTATTTTGCAGTAGACGAATAGGGGATGTTCCGTTCGATCCATTGGCAGCGAGTTTTTACTTGGCATCGCGCTATGAAGAATACCTCCCATATATCGCGGATAAGCACGGAAGATTTCCGGCACAAGAGAGCTTTGCCAACAAGAACGGCTTTTTGAATCAGCCATTGATAAACCTTTGGGCACTGAAAATAGGGCAGCTTTTATTTGGCACCTCTTTCTCATTGTCTGAACACTATCGCTTTGAGCCGACCATGGACATTGATAACATGTTTGCTTTTAAAGGCAAAGGTTCATTGCGCATTGTGGGTGCTTACTTCCGAGATATAAAGAATCTCGATTGGTCGACTTGGCGCTTCCGTACTTCAGTACTCTTTGGATTCAAGCGCGATCCTTACGATACATTCAGAAAGCAACGCAATTGGTGCAAGAAATACGGCATTAAAATGCGCTACTTCATGCTGCTTTCGAAGTTTGGGCCAAACGATAGAAATGTTAGTCCATACAGCACAGATGCTGCGGTCAAATTACGTGAGTTAGCCGATTGGGCTGAGGTCGGAATACATCCATCTTATGCTTCGGACAGTGAAGAGGAGGCGGTTCGTGAAGAACGCGATCGCTTGGAAACCATCTTGCGTCGACCGGTCGCCCATTCTCGACAACATTATCTAAAAATGAAGATGCCCGCGACGTTCAGGACTTTGGTAAATCTAGGTGTTGAAAACGACCATAGCATGGGATATGCCGAAGAGGCAGGGTATCGCGCGAGTATTGCTGTGCCGTATCCGTTCTATGACTTAGAATACGAATCTATCCTGCCTTTGACCATTCACCCATTTGTCTATATGGATACTACTTATGCCATGTATAAGGAGCTCGATGCGCAGGAGGCGGAGCCGCTCATGCTGTCTTGGCACAAGGAATTAAAATCCGTCGGTGGACATTACCGTGTCATTTGGCACAATAGAACTTTTGGTGAGCATGAACCCAATAGCGATGGATGGGTTCAATTATTCAAACGACTACTCGATGCAGCGCACCATTAAATTCTTAGAGCACACTCAGATTGATTTTGAAAAGTGGGATGCGTGCGTTGCCGCAACTTCCAATCCTCAGCCGTATGGTTTTAGTTGGTATCTGAATTGGCTCACAGATCAATGGCAAGCATTGGTTATTGGCGATTACGAAGCTGTATTACCATTGTTTATTCAGAAGAAATTCGGGCAATTATATTCTACTCGACCTTATGGAACACAGGCCTTAGGTCCTTATTCAAAGATTCCGTTAACTGCAGAAATTGTCACGGGACTCGTAGAGGAATCTCTTCAACATGTGAAGTATCTGGAGTACTTCTTTAGTCCCGGTACGCCTATGCCTGCAGGGTTTAAACCTAAACAGTTTTCTAATTTCATCGTTGATACCTCCGCCGATTATGAGGTACTTTTCAAAGCATACAGTTCTCAGAACAAACGAAACTTGAAGAAGGCAGATGCTGCTCGTTTTGAATTGGCTGAATGGGCAACGGTTCAAGATGCTGTTCAGCTTTGGCAAAATAATGTGAGGGAAAAAACAGCTATTCCAGCCGAAAGTTTTAACCGCTTAGGCAAATTGCTTGAGTTCTGTCATTATCAAAAGCGTGGCGTATTGTATGCCGTTCGTGATGAATACAACCAGCTCTGTGGCGCCCAGTTTTGGATTATTCACGAGGGTAGAAGTACCCTCTTACTGAATGCCTCCACAGATTGGGGGAAAGACAACGGAGTAAGTACTTGGCTAATTGACCAGCACATTAAAAGTACCGCCGGCAGGTCGCATATTATAGATTTTGAAGGATCGTCAATTCCTGGTTTAAAGCGGTTTTACAGCGGCTTCGGCGCAAAGGATGAACCGTTCTACATGCACGTTGAAAATCAGCTTCCATTCCCCATTAACCTTTTGAAGTCAAAGTCTTCACGATGAGTTACAAGCACCTTTTTTTTGATTGGGACCACACACTGTGGGATTTTGAAAAGAACTCTGAACATTCACTTAGAAAGCTTTTCAAGGATTTAGGTTTAGCGGGATTAGGTATTCCTTCATTTGAAGATTTCTATCCTCTTTATTTGGTGATTAATGAACAAAAATGGGAGCTCTACCGCAAAGGCGAAATTGATAAAGCTACCCTTAGGGCGTCTCGTTTTAAAGAGACCTTTGCTCATTTTGGAGTAGTCGCAGACGAGGTCGCCTGGACGTTGGAACAGCGTTACATCGACGAGACTCCTTACGGCCAGCACCTCATTGAGGGGACCAAGGAAACGTTGGAAACCTTGGCCCAAAGAGGGTATAAGATGCACATCATAACGAACGGCTTCACAGAAAGTCAGACCATCAAGTTCACTGAGAGTGGTCTAAAGCACTATTTCGATCTTTTGCTTTGTAGCGATGAGGTGGGCGTGAACAAGCCTGATCCTAAAATTTTCCGTGCTGCCTTATCTCGCACCGGGGCAGAGCGTAAAGAGAGTCTTATGATTGGCGATAATCTTGTTGCAGATTGTGTTGGTGCACGTAACCAAGGTATGGATCAAGTGTTTTTTAATCCTAAGTCTTTGAGACACACCGAACAATTCACTTTTGAAATCACCCGGATTCCTGAATTGCTTGATTTTTTGAAGTAAAGGGTATTTCGGCCCGATTTTTGGCGTTATCTTTCCGGTATGCGTCACTTTATTCCCTTCATATTCTGTGTTTTAGCGGTGGTTTTAGCACCATCGTGCTCCAATACGGTGATTCCTGTCGACCAGTTGCCTGCAGATTCTACTATAACCAATGTGGA
>CBFHHP010000053.1:5989-9473 GCA_965655745.1 uncultured Schleiferiaceae bacterium | reverse complement strand
CAACCCTCTTGGTCAAACACCGCGATGATATGGGGAGCAGGGCTCGCCTATTCAGATACTTTGCATTGCCATACTGCCGCCTACAGTCTTGATTCCATTTATACAGATGTTCTTGGGCTCATTCAACTGAGCTCAAATATCTCGGTTTACGAAAATCCCGATATCACCAGAATTCTTTACCCTAACCCGACTTCTGGACAGATCCATGCTTCACCCGCTTGGGAAGAGAACGAGCGTTGCGAGGTTAGAGATCTGAGAGGAACACTATTGTACGAGGGACATCCGGAGAATTGGTCTGCAAACCAACTTCCTAAAGGGCTTTACATCCTAAAAGTAGGCGGTGAAGTTCACCAAATTATGGTCAAATAATACCGTTGGACCTCCTCTAGGCGTTATAGAGGTATGGAAGCATTTATCTCCGACCTCTTTATGAAATGCGTCTACATCCTCCAAGTGATGGTCGGCGCACCGGGCGAATACGGCTAAGGCTACTACCTCGCAAACATCCTCATTTTCGTGGTACTCCAACCAGGCCTCATCCTCCTCATTTTCGTGCTTTGGAGAAGGGAGAGAAGGTTGAGAAAAGGACTGCAATAGTTCACAAATAACACTTCTCCACAATTATTGTCACACCTCATCTTTCTTTAGAATTTGAAAAGGAAGAAAAATTTATTATAACATAATCGTTATATTTGTGGCAAGGATAAATGAAATTCTAAAACGGCTCAAAAAGGACGGCTGGTACCTCCATCGTCACGGATCGAGGCATGATATATACAAACACCCTATTAAAAAGGGACGAGTTGTGATTCCCAGACATCCTGGAAAAGAATTGGCCACCGGAACTTTAAAATCCATTTTAAAAGCAGCAGAATTATGACGAGCTACAGTGCGATAATTGAAATCACTTCTACGGGATATAGTGCCTATATCAAGGAGTTGGCAGGGGTTATCACCGTTGGTGATGGGATGAGCGAGGTAAAAGAGAACATATATGATGCCTTAGACCTGTGCTTTGAAGATCACAAGCACCCATATGAGGTTCAGTTCTTTGTAGATCTTAAGCAGTTTTTTGGCTATTTCAAGGTTCTGAATAAGACCGCTTTTGCTCAATATCTTGGGATGAATACTAGTCTGTTTCGTCAATACACCTCAGGATTGGCACCGCTTTCCGATGATAAGCTACAAACCATATCAGAGGGGCTGCAAAGACTATCCTTTGAGTTGAATAATCTCAGTCTTACTTCACAGACTACTTGATGGTATAACCAAGGCCTACACCCAATACCGAACGGCGTTGCCAAGCATCTATTTGGTCGATGTCCCGAATGAGTTGGACATGAGCATTGACGGAAAACGCCTCTTTAATCTTGTACAGAGCGATGATGTCGAGCATAAAATCGGTCGCTGACAATGGGGCCCAGTAGTTGTAGAAAATATCAGACTTCGCAGTGATCGAAAATGCATCACTGATCTGTTGGTTGTAGTTCAAAGTAATCTTAGCGCCTGCCTCCAAACGCCACGTATCACCAGTGTCTACACCAAAAGCGGCTTTATTTCTTAAATCGGCGTCCAGGACTGTAGTACTTTTTCCTGCGAACGGGGACAAAAATACCTGCCAATGTTCCCAGGAATTGTTGCCTAATCCAAATGAATATTGCCCATAAATGGGCGCTCCAAACGTTGAAATAGGTGTGCGTGTAGTGTCTCCTTTAGCATAGCCCGGAGCGAGCTGGGTGCGGATGTTGAACTGACTAGAAAGGTTCCATTCCGTCTTCTTGGGCGAGCCAGTAAGCGTCGTAGTAAATTCCAGACCATCGGCATTTTTAGTCAGTGCACCAGCTTGTCTACTCAGTCCGTAGTTTCCTTCTAGCAGGTTAACAGTCGTAAAATTTATGCCTTTATAGGTCCAATTCTCTCGCAATAAAAAGCTTACGTTTGAACTGTTTTCTCCACCAGCATTCCAATTATCTACCTCTGTAAAAGCGCCTGAAACACTGTAAATCGCCTGCCTGTGATAACCCGCTACTGCGGTATCACTTTGCCCCAAAAGAGCTAAAGGCATCAGTAGAACGGCTAGGAAAAGTGTACGCATTATTTACTCTTAAAGGCGCCAATGGCATCTTTAGCTTCCTTGCTTAGGATCAGCTCTCCGCTAATCGCAGCGCGCTCGGCCAACAATTTATCCCAATGCTCGGTGCCTTCCCAAAAGACCTTCTTCAGTCCGCGCATGGCAGGGACGGATTTGGTTAATAATCGACCCGCCAAGGCTTCAATAGCCTCATCCATCGCTGATGCGTCTTCGAAAATATCATTGTACAAACCGCGCTCGAAAGCCCACTCTGCAGAGCGCCATTCCGTGGCATTAATCGCTAAATCTGACATCCCAGCTAACCCGAGCTTGCGCTCCACAGCTGGCCCTACCACAAACGGTCCAATACCTACCGCCAGCTCGCTGAGTTTCACCGCCGCGTGCTTGGTTGCGTAACAATAATCTACCGAAGAAGCGAGACCTACACCGCCGCCGACAGCCTTCCCTTGAACGCGACCGATAATGAGCTTCGGGCACTTGCGCATGGCGTTGATCACGTTGGCAAAGCCGCTAAAAAAGACCTTACCCGTATCTAAATCTTCAATGGCTATGAGCTCGTCAAAGCTGGCCCCGGCACAAAAGGCACGTTCGCCCGCACTCTTCACAAGGATGAGTTTTACGGCGTCATTTTTCCCCAATTCCGTGATGGTATTGGCCAATTTCGCTAGGACCTTTCCCGGCAAAGAATTGGACAACGGATGGAAAAATTCAACTGTCGCCAAACCGCGATCGTCAATGGCAACATTCACACCGCCTTGGTTCACTGCTTCGTTCATAGGTTATAGTATTTGGGTATTGTGTTCTGCTGAATATTCATCAGTTCTGGTCTAGTTTCCTCACCATGGTCAAGATGGTCGCCACAGCAACTACCTCATCGGTATCGTCGTAGACTTCCACGTAGTACTTCACGATGCCTTTAGCCACATCGTCCTCACTGCGCTTCTCCTGATCAATCTTTTCTTTTACGGTCAATTTCACCCCGATGGTTGCCCCTGGGTAGACCGGCTTGGTGAATCGGCATTCATCGATTCCGTAGTTCAACAGCACCGGACCTTTCTTCGCCTCGACAAATAAACCTGCCGCTTTGCTCAAAATGAAGTATCCGTGCGCCACTCGGCCCTCGAAGATGGTTCCCTCGAGCGAAGTCGCGTCCATGTGTGCGTAGAAGTTATCTCCGCTCACATTGGCAAAGTTCGTGATGTCCGTTTCTGTAACTGTATGCTTAGCCGTGTACACAGTCGACCCAACTTCCAGTTCCTCAAAGTGCTGACGGAAGACGTGCGGCATAGCCTCTGGGCGCGATGCGCCGGGCTGGTACTGCTGCGTAATAGCGGTGATATCGTCCGGGTGACCTTGGATGGCCGTGCGGTGCAAATAGTGCAAGATGCCACG
>CBFHHP010000053.1:2593-5893 GCA_965655745.1 uncultured Schleiferiaceae bacterium | reverse complement strand
CTGGTACTGCTGCGTAATAGCGGTGATATCGTCCGGGTGACCTTGGATGGCCGTGCGGTGCAAATAGTGCAAGATGCCACGCTTTCCGCCCATCTCTTCACCGCCTCCGGCACGACCTGGACCGCCGTGCTTCATGAGCGGCATCGGCGAACCGTGACCAGTACTTTCTTTGGCCATCTTTTCGTTGATGATGTGAATACGGCCGTTGTAGGCAGCCGCTTCGGAAGTAAATACAACAATATCAGAAGTGTTCTTACTCACAAACGAAGTCACCAAAGAACCGCGTCCCATAGCGGTCAATTGGACCGCCTCATCAATAGTCTTGTACGGCATCAAGGTGCTCACTGGACCGAAAGGCTCTACCTCGTGGACCTTGGTATTGGCAAATGGATCACTATTCACAAACAGTTTTGGCGTGTAGAACGCACCTGCATCAGTAGCACCTACGAGATCGAGGTCGGGATTAAAGACCAATTCCTGTTCGGCCATCAGCTTGTTCATCTCCCCCTCTACACGACCGATCTGATCGTGCGTCGCTAAAGCACCCATGCGTACACCCTCGGCTTGAGGATCACCAATTACGGTCTTTTGCAAACGCGCAATGACTGCTTGTTGAACCGACGGCAATAAATGTTCCGGTACCATGGCACGGCGAATCGCCGTACATTTCTGACCTGCTTTCACCGTCATTTCGTTCGCCAATTCTCCCACAAATAGGGCAAATTCCGGATCTTCTGGCTTCACGTCTAGACCCAGCACCGCGGCGTTCAAACTATCTGCTTCTAGGTTAAACGGTACCGAACGCTCGTTCAAATGAGGAAGGCCGCGCAACACCTGTCCGGTAGCTGCAGAACCCGTGAAGGTCACGATGTCTTGGAAATCGACATGATCGAGAATACCACGTCCCTTACCACTGACAAGCTGCAAAGCACCTTCTGGTAAAATACCGCTGTCGATGATGGCTTTAACCATCGCTGCGGTGAGGTAAGAAGTGTATTCCGACGGTTTCACTACAGCGGGAACACCCGCCATAAGGTTAACCGCTATTTTCTCGAGCATCCCCCAAATAGGGAAGTTAAAAGCATTGATATGGACCGCTACCCCAGGTTTTGGGACCATGATGTGGTGGCCGATGAACGTACCATCTTTCGACAATCGGGCAAGGTCTCCATCAACATAGTAGGGAAGGTCAGGGAATTGGCGTCTGAGGGATGCATTGGCGAATAAGTTGCCTATTCCCCCTTCAATATCAATCCAGCTGTCCACTTTAGTTGCCCCAGTGGCCCAACTCACATCATAGAATTGGCGCTTAATAGACGTTAAATGCAGTGCCAGTGCTTTAAGCATGCGGCCGCGCTCCTGAAAAGTCATTTTGCGCAGAGCAGGACCTCCGACATTTCGGGCGTAGTCTAAAATAGCCTTATAATCCAATCCTTCTGAGCTCACAGAAGCAAACTCTGCCCCCGTGATCGCATGGCGCGCCGTGTATTCCGTACCGCTGCCTGCCTCCCAATTTCCAAGGATGTAATTCTTAACTGTGTTCATCTATTTGTGTGTTTGATAGGTTCCTTTATGTTCTGGTCTATTCGGTTCCAATTCCATAAGCGGCTCCACCTCCTTCAAGGTGTCCTGACATTGCTTCGGAAGCTCCATATATAGTTTCGTACCTTCTGTTTTCCACTCCAACATTTCATCGGTGACCTGTTTGACCACTTTGCCGGGGTTGCCTACAAAAATGCTCCTTGGCGGAATGACCGTATTCTGCGGGACAAAAGCCAATGCTCCCACAATAGAGCCATCACCCACCTCAACATTGTCCATAACCACGGCATTCATCCCGATGAGTACATTCTCACCCAGCGTCCCGCCATGAATAATAGCCCCATGCCCTACATGCGCCATCTTCTTCAGACGCGTCTCGGTTTTTGGAAACATATGTACGGTACAATTCTCTTGCACATTGACGCCCTCTTCAAGCACAATCTTGCCCCAGTCGCCACGGAGCACTGCCCCGGGTCCGATGTAGCAATGTGGCCCCACGATCACATCGCCCGTCACATTGGCTTGGGGGTGTACGAAGGCCGTAGGATGTACGACGGGAATGAAATCAAGGAATTGGTAAATAGCCATCTTATGCGCGTTCTAAAATGGTGGCATAGCCTTGGCCAACGCCAATACACATGCTCACCAAGGCATACTTCTTACCGGTCTCCTGCAACTCTAAAGCTGCAGAATGAAGGATGCGACCACCCGTCACCCCAAGCGGGTGACCCAATGCAATGGCACCGCCGTTCGGGTTGATACGTTCGTCGTTATCCGCCAAACCAAGCTCGCGCGTACAGGCCAAAACCTGGGCTGCAAAAGCCTCATTCAGCTCAATGATATCCATATCGTCCAAAGTCAGACCCGCTTTAGCTAGTGCCTTCTTCGAGGCCTCCACCGGACCAATTCCCATAATCCTTGGCTCCACGCCAGCGACCGCTGAGCTCACCACTCGTGCCAAAGGCTTCAGATTGTGCTTCTCCACTGCTTCTCCACTGGCCATTAATAAGGCCACTGCTCCATCGTTCAACCCAGAGCTATTTCCTGCCGTCACTGAGCCTTCTTTTTTGAACGCTGCTCTTAGGCCGCCGAGGGCTTCAAGGGTGGTATTCGGTTTCATGAATTCGTCCTCCACGAAAACGATAGGATCTTTCTTGCGTTGCGGGATCTCTACGGCGAATTTCTCTAGGCGGAACCTTCCGCGCTCCTGCGCTCTGGCAGCTTTCTGCTGCGACCAAAGCGCAAAGGCGTCTTGGTCCTCACGACTAATTCCGAACTGCTCCACGAGGTTCTCGGCGGTCTCACCCATAGCGTGGGTGCCGTAGAGCTCCTTCATTTTTGGATTCACAAAACGCCATCCAAAAGAGCTGTCGTACATCTTACTGTCCGTACCATAGGCTGTCTGAGGCTTGCTCATGACATAAGGGCCACGGCTCATGTTTTCCACACCTCCAGCGATGAATAGATCGCCGTCTCCGGCCATGATGGCGCGGTGAGCGTGGATGGCTGCGCTCATTCCTGAGGCACACAAACGGTTCACGGTTTCGCCCGGAACGCTCCACGGAAGTCCCGCCAAAAGCGCGGCCATGCGGGCCACGTTTCGGTTATCTTCTCCGGCTTGGTTGGCACATCCTAAGATGACGTCGTCAATGGCGCTAGGGTCCACATCGGGATTCTTTTCTATGAGTTTAGCGATGGTCATGGCCGCCAAATCATCGGTGCGCACGGCAGCTAGGGTGCCTTTAAATTTTCCAATAG
>CBFHHP010000053.1:0-2497 GCA_965655745.1 uncultured Schleiferiaceae bacterium | reverse complement strand
TAGGCGTACGAACGCCGTCTACGATATAGGTTTGTTTCATAGGTTCCATTCTTTCGAGGTGCGGTATACGGTTCCTTTGAACCACGCTACGCGTTGCCCTGAAGAGTTTGTGATATCTATTTGGTAAACACCTGTTTTGTTGGTCTCACTAATGAGCGATGCAGAAGCAGTAATAGTATCCCCAGTTTCCACTTTGGCTATGTGGTGGATGCTGGTCTCGATGGACAGGCTTTGACGTCCGCCACCGTTTGAAGCAAAGGCTAGGGCCGAATCTGCAAGAGAATATGTGATGCCCCCATGGGCAATGCCGAATCCGTTGGTCATTTCTTCACGAACGTTCATTTTTAAGACGGCGGAGCCGGCGGAATTGGCCACGACTTCAATGCCTAACCACTGGCTAAAGGCGTCGTTTTCCATCATGTGACGAACGATATGTGAACCCTTATCCATTATGCGTCACTCTCTGTTTTATCCTGCAATACCGCCATTTCCATGGCTTCAATGGCACAGTCTAGAAGGAAAAGGATGTTCCCCGCAGCTTCATTGCTCATGGCATTGTTTTCAGCTACATATAGGTAGAGTTCGCTCAAGGTATTGGGCGAGCTGCTGATCTTGATGAGGGATTGAATGTCCAATCCATTATCCTCTTGATGCTCCTCATACACCTCCATGCGAGATTCAATGATGCCTATCCACTTTTCTTCGCTAAGCATGGTGGCACGCCATCCCATCTTTTGGAACGACCATTTCAAAACCAAAACGGCCTTGAGCATCCAAGAATGCGCGCCTTCTTCCATGCCTTCATCGGCATCCATTAGAGTGCCTACTAGATAAGGCTGGCTGTCTAGGAAGTCGTTGAAATTACGCTGGTAGATTTCTGGGGTCCAACCTTCCACTTCGAGCATGCTTTCCTTCAGAGAGATTGCACCATCTGCATTGGGTGTATTCATGCTAACGAATTTAAGGAATAAAAAAGCCCCGAACACAAGGCTCGGGGCATTCCAACTAACACATCAAAATATGACAAACATCACATTTTACCTTTCATCATGCGGTTCCAGTACATGTACGGCAAACCGAACTTTTTCAAGATCCACATGCTATAGTTTTCCTTGGTCGTATCCACAAATTTGCTGAGGAACGGATCGGAATCTCTAACGTTATTGTATTTGAACTCGGCCAACACCATTTTACCATAGCCGGTAACTAGTGGACATGAGCTGTATCCTTCGTATTGGGCATCCGTAATTTTATTGCTGTTTAGCATAGCAACTACATTGCCCGCAACTACTGGCGCTTGCTTTCTAATGGCGGCACCTGTCTTTGCGGTTGGTAGTGCTGCTGCATCACCTACGGCAAATACATTCGAATACTTATTGTGCTGAAGCGTATTGATATCTACATCGATCCAACCGCCTGGAGTACCGTTTGAAAGTGGACTGTTTTTGATAAAGTCCGGGGCACTTTGGGGCGGTGCGAGGTGGAGTAGGTCGAAAGGAATCACGTAGGCAGAATCACCTTCCGTTCTTTCGCTTAAGCCATTCCCTTCGTTTACTACACAATAGTTCTCATCAGGCTTCGCATTGGTAAAATGTACTTCTTTGTTGGCCACATCAATCTTTGAAATAGCATAAAATGGTTTGAAATGAATATTCTTACGCTGGAGTACTTTAGTAAGTGTCTTCGCAAAATCTGGCACTCCAAAAATTACAGATCCAGGTGTGGCAAAAATGACGTTGGTATCACTTTTTACACCTGTTTTAGCCCAATGGTCATCGGCCAAATACATGATCTTCTGAGGCGCGCCACCACACTTAATAGGTGTCGTTGGCTGCGTAAATACCGCATTACCTCCTTTAAATTTCTGGACCAATTCCCACGTCTTCTTCGGATCGGTGTAATTTGAACATACAACTCCTGCCTCTAGACCTTCTTTTAGTCCAGGGATTCCGTCCACATCAATCTGGATACCTGGCGCGGCCACCAAAATATCGTAGCTCAATTCACCTGAAGCAGCAGTGTTTACTTTATTGTTATCCGCATCAATAGTAGTTACAGCGTCCTTCACCCAATAGCATCCATTAGGAATTACTGAGGACATTGGGCGGCCTGTTTTGTTGTAATCGTATGCACCGGCCCCTACGAGTGTCCAAGCAGGTTGGTAATAATGCGTTTCCGCTGGATCAATGATCGCAATAGATGTATCGCTCTTCAGGTTTTTGATCTGAGCTGCAGTCATGATGCCTCCAGTACCGGCACCTATGACGACGACATTGTAATGTTTAGACATGGCGTTTAGTTTATTTGTTTCCACTCAAAACTAGAGCGCCTTATTCGATAACTATGTGATAAATGTCACCTCTACCCTTTTATCTAAAAAAACAAACCCCGGATCGCGGATCCAGGGTTGCTTCAACTAACACATCAAAATATGAATGCTCATATTCTGCATAATTCTGAAATCAAAGATGAATACTTTTTTGAGTCCGATAAGTAG
>CBFHHP010000052.1:1301-9960 GCA_965655745.1 uncultured Schleiferiaceae bacterium | reverse complement strand
GAAGTGTCGGTTTCGGTAAAGAGGTTCAACGAAGAATTATGCTCGGTACGTTTGTTTTGAGTGCAGGATATTACGACGCATACTTTGGCAAGGCGCAAGCAGTTCGCCGTATGGTGAAGGAATGGACAGATAAAACATTGAGTGAATACGATGTATTGCTTTGTCCTACGACACCGTCTACAGCCTTTGAACTGGGCCGCGAGATAAGCGATCCAACAGTGAACTACCTTGAAGATATTTTCACTGTTCAAGCCAATATTGCCGGTTCTCCGGCCGTTAGTATTCCTATCGGTGTGGATCCAAAAGGGCTCCCTATCGGGCTTCAAGTGATGGGTGCAAACGGTTCAGATATGGATACGTTGGCCATCGCAGCATGGATTCAAAAGCAATAAAAATGCGCACATTCTCCTTAGTCGTTGCCAGCCTGCTGGCCTTCTCTGCCTTTGGTCAAGAAACGGCAGAAGATTCTTCTGTAGTGGTGGCCGATTCAACCCTAGCTCCCACCACAGATTTAGATTCAGCAGCCTTACATACACTTGACGAGCGACTAGCGAGATTGGACAGTGAACACCTCATGTTTGCCTTCCACAGCATACCTGAGGTAGATACCATTAGCCCTTTGCCGTTATCGGATAGTGTTTTCGAATACTACATGGCAGAATTGGACGCGCGAACGCCTTTTGAAATGGCGTACAATCCTGTTGTCAAGCGCTACCTGGAACGTTACCTCAAATACGGGACTGCACGCTTATCGCGAATGATGGCCCACGGACAGTACTACTTCCCAATGTTTGAAGAGCACCTAGACAAGTACGACATGCCCCTCGAGATCAAATATCTTGCAGTAGTTGAAAGTGCACTCAACCCCAAGGCACGCTCATATGTTGGGGCGACTGGGTTATGGCAATTCATGTACGGTACTGGAAAACTATATGACCTCAAGGTTAACAGCTATGTCGACGATCGCAACGACCCATTAAAAAGTACCGAAGCTGCTTGTCAGTACATGCTCAAGATGTACGATGTCTTTGAAGATTGGAACCTAGTACTCGCGGCTTATAATTCAGGGCCCGGTAATGTCCGTAAGGCCATTCGCCGCAGCGGAGGTAAAACATCCTACTGGGAAATTCGCCCCTTCCTCCCTCGAGAGACCTCTGCCTACGTCCCGCTCTTTATCGCAGCGACCTATGCGATGGAATACGGCCATCTCTACGGCATTGGTCCCGCAGATATTCCAGTGTACTACATGGAGACCGACACGGTACGTATTACCAAGCAGGTTCACTTCAAGCAGATTCAAGATGAATTGGGGGTAGATGAAGCTTTAATGGAATTTTTAAATCCGCAGTACAAGTACAAAATTGTACCGGTAGTTAAAGGTCAAGATTACTTTCTGAGCTTGCCAAAAGATGCCGCTAATCACTTCCGCATCGGCCAAGATTCTATCTACCAGGTTGCCGAAGGTTACTTCGAGTCGCGCGCGAGCAGCATGCCGGATTTCACTCAGATGAACGAGCGCACTGTACACCGCGTGAAAAGTGGCGAAACTTTGGGGCACATCGCTGGAAAATACGGTGTAAGAGTCAGCGAAATTAAACGCTGGAACAGCCTGAAAAGCGATATGATTCGCGTGGGTCAGCGCATTGTGGTTTACCCAAGACGACTCTAGATTCACATCGGCCCTTTTGGCTTACTTTTTGACTACTTTAGAGCAAATACTTCTGCTATGACTCGTAAACTCTTCTCACTTCTAACGCTCGGTTTTGTCGTTTCAATGACCTCGTGTTCCTCGTCAGAAGAAGGTAGTGGTCCTAAGAAAGACACACGCATCTTGCCTCCTTCGAGCGGTACACACAGTGAACTGTTGTTGGTGATGCCGGACGAATTGTGGGAAGGTCCTGCAGGAGAAGCATTCCGTGAAATATACCTCGCCGATCAAGAGGGTCTGCCGCAGTCAGAAGCCTACTTTGATGCTTCGCGCGTTGAGCCAAAAGACGTGAACAAGATCTTGCAGAAGACCAAGAGCATTATGTGGGTAGAGAAGAGCGACACCTCCTTCGTGAAAATGCAGAAGGATCTGTGGGCACGCCCGCAGCGCATTGTTCGCATCACCGCACCTACGGAGAAGGCCATCACCAAGGAAATTAAGAGCACTGCCAAGCAAGTAATTGATGCGTTTCAGGAGCACGATATGTCTGTTATCCAAAGCAGATTGCGCAAGAGCGCCTACGCTTATACGCACGAGAACCTGAAGAAAATTGGCATTAAAAGCATGCTCCTTCACAAAGGATTCGATCCTACCCTGGACAAGGAAGAGTTGAAAATTTTTGCAACGAAAACTATAAAGACCATTCAGTACGTCATTGTGAGCGAGCGCCCGATGACCGAGGGCATGGTGAGCGTCGATGATATTATCGCCCACCGCGACAGCATTGGTCAGAACTACTTTGAGGGCACTCACGAGGGCTCTTTCATGGAAACTGAGCTAATGATCCCACCGACTATTGAAACTACCGAAATCAGTGGGATGTTCGCGCTTGAAACACGCGGTTTATGGCGCATGGAAGGCGATTTCATGGGCGGGCCGTTCCTGTCCTACACCATCTACGACGAGAAGAACGACCGCATTTTGACTGTGGAAAGTTTGCTTTATGGACCCACTGCGAAAAAGCGCAATGTGGTCCTAGAAATGGAAGCGATGATGCGTTCCATCAAGCTGTAAAACTGCCGTTAAAATCGGTTGACCAAAAGCGAATAGTGCAGTACCTTGGGGGTAAACCCAAGAAGCATGATACTCACTAGCATTGCGGATGGTGTAATGACCATCACCTTTGACCGACCGGATAAATTCAATTCCTTCAATCGCGAATTAGCCCTAGGCGTTCAAGCGGCCCTGAAACAAGCGGCTGATGATGCTGCCGTTCGATGCGTAGTAATTACTGGTAATGGCAAAGCCTTCTGTGCCGGTCAAGACCTCTCTGAGGCTATTGACCCAAACGGTCCAGAGCTTAGCACCATAGTTAGTGAACATTATAACCCCATCATTTTGGCCATTCGCAAGCTACCGAAACCCGTGATTGCCGCAGTCAATGGCGTAGCTGCAGGGGCTGGAGCGAACATAGCACTGGCCTGCGATATCGTTGTGGCGCAAGAAAAGGCGAGCTTCATTCAGGCCTTTAGTAAAATTGGCCTCATACCGGATAGCGGAGGTACCTTCACCCTGCCTCGATTAGTAGGGTTCCAGCGTGCCAGTGCATTAATGATGACCGGAGATAAAGTACCTGCTAACCAAGCCCTGCACATGGGCATGATCTATCAAGTCTTTTCTGAAGAAGAATACGAAGGACAGGTTCGCAGCTTAGCATTGAAAATGGCACAGATGCCTACCAAAGGCTTAGCCCTCACCAAGGCAGCATTGAACAAAGCCTATGGGAACGACTTGCAACAACAACTTGAACTAGAAGAAACACTACAGGTTCGTGCGAGCAAAACGCATGATTTTAATGAAGGTGTTCAGGCATTCTTAGAGAAACGCGCACCTGAATTCAAAGGAGAATAAAATGAAAGTAGCCGTATTAGGAGCAGGTGCCATGGGCACTGGGATTGGACAGATTGCCGCACAGAACGGCTGTGAAGTTGTGTATTACGACAGCTTCCCGGGAGCCACGGACCGCAGCAAAAGCGCTATCGAAAAAATCTTTGGCCGCTTGGTCGAGAAAGGACGCATGAGCGAGGAGCAGCGCACGTCAACCTTGGGCAGAATGAGCTGGTCGGAAGATCTTAACGCCGTTGCAGGTGCCGACCTCATCGTAGAAGCGGTGATCGAAAACCTCGAAGTAAAAAAAGACTTGTTTGCGCAAGTTGAGCCGCTGATTTCTGAAAGTGCCTGGCTGTGTACCAACACCTCGAGCCTGAGTATTGCCGCACTTTCCGCAGACCTGAAACATCCAGAGCGCTTCGGCGGGTTGCACTTTTTCAACCCAGCGCCGTTGATGCCCCTGGTGGAGATTGTTCCCGGGGTAAAGACCGGTGAAGAATTCAGTGAATCGATGCTGGAGTTAATGACGAATTGGGGTAAGGTTCCCGTATTGGCGAAAGACACCCCAGGATTCATCGTGAATAAGGTGGCGCGACCGTTCTACAGCGAGGCCATCAAACTTTACGAAGAAGGCGTGGCGAGCGTCGCCGAAATCGATGCAGCTGTGAAAAGCATTGGCTTTAGAATGGGGCCTTTCGAACTGACAGATTTGATCGGTCACGATGTGAATTATACCGTTACGGAAACCGTTTGGGGCCAATTCTTCTACGACCCGCGCTTCCGTCCGTCCATTACCCAAAAAAGATTGTTCGAAGCGGGCCTATTGGGCCGTAAAACAGGGCGCGGTTTTTACAATTATGCCTCGGGCATGGATGCAGCCGTGGTCGCCCAAGAAGCTGCAGAGATTGATCCGCTATTGAGTGAAAAGATCGTAGAGCGCATCTTGTGTATGATCATCAACGAAGCCCTTGACGCCGTGTGGCAAGGCATTGCAGATCCAGAGAACGTAGACCTGGCCATGACCAAAGGTGTGAACTACCCAAAAGGACCTATTCAATGGGGCCGTGAAATGGGCTGGGACCAAGTTTTAGATACTTTGAAACGCTGTCACAAGCATTATGGCGACGACCGCTACCGCCCATGTCCGCTGCTTCGTCATTTGAACGAAGGCAATGCGGAACTGGGCGAAGGACAGCTCACTGATAATTTTATGGTCTGATAGCATGACCAAACCAAGCGACGAATTACTCAAGCGCGCCTATGCGCAGGATGCTTCCATCTACCAGGAAACACCACAGGACGTTGCTTTCCCTACCTCCGCAGAAGAAGTGGTTGCTCTAGTTATATCCGGTAAGTCGCTAATCCCTCGCGCCGCAGGAACCTCCCTCGCAGGCCAAGTCGTGGGAGATGGCACCGTACTCGATACCGGAAGGCACATGAACGCCATTCTCCACATCAATGTGAAAGAGCGATGGGCAGAAGTTCAACCCGGTGTTGTCCGCGACGAACTCAATTATCATATTAAAGAATACGGGCTGTTTTTTGGTCCCAATACCTCCACCTCCAACCGTTGTATGATGGGCGGTATGGTGGGCAATAACAGCTCAGGCTCGACCTCTATTTCTTACGGAACGACCCGCGAAAAATTGCTCGGTCTTGAGCTGGTTACCTCGGACGGGGTGCTGCGCGCCATGGGCGAAATTCAGTCCGACGGCGTGCGTAAAATTCCTTCGGCAGTGGAAAGCTGGCTCAAACAATGGTCGGAGACTTGGACCACAGAAAATCATGCAACCCATTTCCCGGATCCGACCATACACCGCAGAAATACTGGGTATGCGATCGATTTAATTGGCAACGATCCCGATGCTCTCTTAGCTGTGATGTGTGGCTCTGAAGGAACTTTAGGAATTACCACGAAGATCCGAGTGGCCTTAGATCCACTACCTCCTACTCATGTCGCAGTAGCAGCATTGCACTTCCACAGCATGGACGACGCCATGGGTGCCACGCCAAAATTAATGGCCAACAAGCCGTACCAGCTCGAGCTCATGGACCGCATCATCTTAGAATGTACGCGTGAGAGCAAGGAATATGCAAGCTACCGTGATTTTGTCCTAGGCGATCCTGCAGCCATTTTACTGGTGGAAGTTCGCGATAATAGCGAGGCGGAACTCGCTGAAAAATTGGCTGCGCTGCAATGCGAGTCGAGTTATGCCAGAGCCGAGCTCTTTGGCAACGACAGCGATAAAGTTTGGAAGCTCCGTGCCGCAGGACTGGGATTGCTTTCTAATGTTCCTGGCGATGCGAAACCCGTTGCGTGTATTGAGGATACCGCCGTACGTATTGATGTACTCCAAGAATATATCCGTGAGTTTGATGCATTAATGCAAGGCTTCGGCCAGGAAAGTGTCTACTACGCTCATGCCGGTGCCGGAGAATTACACTTGCGCCCTATTCTAAATTTAAAGACTTCCGAGGGGGTCCGATTATTATACGAAATCAGTAAAGCCAGCGCCGCGCTCGTCAAAAAATACGGCGGCTCGCTCTCAGGCGAACACGGAGACGGTCGCGTTCGTGCTGCCTTTATCAAAGACTTTTACGGTCCCGAGGTCTACCCGTGGATGGAAAGCTTTAAAAAGGCTTGGGATCCAGAAAACAAGCTCAATCCTGGTAAGATCGTGGGCGCAAAGCCCATGGACGAAGATTTGCGCTATAAAGTGGATCGTGAGGAGTCCGTTTTAGACACCCAATTCCCGTTTAGCGAGGAAGGCGGATTCTTGCGTGCCGTAGAGAAATGCAATGGATCTGGCGATTGCCGCCGATTGCCATTCACCGGTGCACTCATGTGCCCGTCATATATGGCCTCACGGGACGAATGGGACAGTACTCGTGGGCGGGCCAATGTGCTCCGAAGCGTATTGACAGAGCAAAACTTAGACGGGTTCAAAGCGCCTGAATTGGCAGAAGCGATGCAGCATTGCGTCGGCTGTAAAGGCTGTACTAAGGAATGTCCTTCCGGAGTCGATATGGCTGCCATGAAGTCTGAATACTTGTATCAAAGCCGGTCGAAGCGCCGCTTCGCAGACAAGGCCTTTGCCAACTTCCACAAGAGTTTGAGCTATCAAGGGTTGTGGCGTATGATCAACCCTGTTTTAAAATCAGGACTGACCAAGCGATTGATGGGCATTCACCCCGAGCGTTCCCTACCAGGGCTTGTGAATCCTGCCTACATGAAGGCGTATGAAAAAGGCTATTCGGTAGAAAGCGCCGCAGGCCACGAGCGCGCCGTGATCTTATGGGTGGATGAATTTACCCAGGCGAATGATCCGATGTTGGTGGGCAAAGCGTGTGATATACTCGACGCGCTCGGCTATAGTCCAGCGGTCGTTTGTAGCCCAAGTGGACGTGCAGCGCTAAGTGGTGGTTTTTTGCCAGAATCGAAGATTTTGGCCCAAAAAACACTAAAAAAGCTCCAAAATGCGGCAAAAAAGCTGAAAAACGCACCGATTTTGGGTTTAGAGGCAAGTGCTGTTTTGAGTGCAATAGACGAATACGGACGTTTGTTACCGGAAGAAAAAGCCTGGATTTCAAGCCATCGCATCGCCACTCTCGATAAGTTTTTGGCTGACGAATTGCCAAAATTGGACCACGCTAAAGAGGCATTTGAGCCGTACGAAGAAGAGATCTTGTTGCACGTGCATTGCCACCAAAAGAGCTTGGAAAGTGCTGGGGATACCGCCTATGTTCTTCAGGTATTATTAGGTGCCAAAGTGGACCGAGTGAAAAGCAGTTGCTGCGGTATGGCTGGGTCGTACGGGATGAAGAAAGAGAATTATGCGATGAGTAGGAAGATGGCAGAATTGGTCCTGCTTCCAAAAATTGAATCTTTTGAAGGGGAGGTCATTGTGGCTACAGGAACCTCGTGCCGACATCAGATCGCAGACTTTAGTGAACGAAAAGCAGAACACCTCGTTGATACATTATGGGCGCAGTTAAAAAGATCTTAGAACGCTGGGTAGTCTTCCGAGGAGGACTGGCTGTATTCGGTACTTTGGCGAGGATGAAAGCCTACGGATTGGCCGGAGCGATGAGCAAGAGCTCTGCCAAATTGAACCTTAGTTTGAACAAGCCTGGAGTGGCCACTAGCGTGGACGAGTTGGGCAAGACTTGGGTGAGTCTGATGCCGCCTGATGCACAACATAAGTTCAAGTTCACGGGGAGCGATGAGAAGACGGCCTTCACGGAAATTCACATCAAATGTCCACTTCGAGGCAGCGATGATCCACACGCGTGCTACCACCTGATGAACTATGACAGAACGTTGATGGAAAAGGTCGGCGGACAGTTGATTGTACTAGAAACTCAAGCCAACTCTGGCAAAGACCATTGCAAGCTCGCTATTCGAAAGGCAGGTGAAGATGTGAGTGACCTGGTGCCGGCGCACCGAAACAGTTAACCCACTTTTTCTAACTCTGCTCGATATTCTTGTAGTCGCGCATTGGCGTTGCTGTCCACCAGAAGAATGACTACCATCATTCCGATGGTGAGGATAGAAGCTGCTCTGACGCTTGGGTTTTGGAAAAACACAATAAGTAGCGCTGCCGCTACTATAATCATTGGGATTATCTTGAATACTATGGTTCGATATTCACCGAGTGACTTGTCCGTGCGAAGGATTTCAGATTGAATGAAAGCCTGAGGATCTTTTTCGTACGCCTCTTGAAAAGAGGTGATTCTAGATTTATTCGCATAAAAGATACCCACTCCCACAGCTAAAAGTAGGATGCCTGTAACCAATGATGGAATAATAAAGGATCGGGCTATTTCAGTTTTGCCGAGTTGCCAAAAGCCCACACTTCCTGCCAATAGCAAGAGTGCGAAAAAGATGAAAAAGCGCGCCGAAAACACTTCGGCCTTGGCCCATTCTGTGGCGAATTTGATGATTTCCATTATGGCGATTTAGGTGATAAATTACTTTTCAGCAGATTTGACCTGCTCGAATTGGACCCCGACATCTTGAATGCCGTATAACACAGTATCGCGCATGCCTTGGGTGATTTTTAAAGTGTAGCGCTCGTCGTCACGAAAGCGAACTGCTCCTTGTCCAATCGGGATTTCTAA
>CBFHHP010000052.1:0-1201 GCA_965655745.1 uncultured Schleiferiaceae bacterium | reverse complement strand
ACCGCCCTTGAGCTTGAGCTTTTTGTTTGGCGATGGGAAACGCTTGACGGCCTCCATGTAACTGTCGAGCTCGTAGTTCAGACAACACTTTAGCTTTCCACACTGTCCGGCCAATTTCTGGGGGTTCAGACTGAGCTGCTGATAGCGCGCTGCCGCTGTGTTCACACTGCGGAAATCTGAAAGCCAGGTGGAACAACACAGTTCACGACCGCACGAGCCAATCCCCCCGAGTCGCTGCGCTTCTTGGCGCGCACCGATCTGTTTCATCTCAATGCGAATGCCGAAGAGCTGTGCGAGCTCACGAATTAATTGACGGAAATCCACACGTTCGTCTGCCGTGTAATAGAAGATGGCCTTGGTGCCGTCGCCTTGATATTCCACATCGGAAATCTTCATTTTAAGACCCAAACGAATTGCCACCTCGCGGCTACGCATCATGGTATCTTTCTCCAATGCACGGGCTTCAGCCCATTTTTCGAGATCCTTCTCCGAAGCATGGCGGTACACCTTCATGTGGTGCTCCTGCTTCTCAGGCTTGAATTTTTTCTTACTCATCTGGAGCTTTACAAGCTCCCCAACGATGGAAACGTTACCTAAATCATGTCCGGAGTGGGCCTCGACAGCCACTGCATCTCCAACCTGGAGTGTTAATTCGTTCGCGTTGTGGTAAAATTCCTTGCGACCGTTTTTAAATCTGACCTCAACCCAATCAAATGGTTTCTCGGTTGAGGGAAGTTCCATATTTGAAAGCCAATCAAAGACTGGCAGTTTATTGCATCCTCCAGTTCCACACGAGCCGTTGCTTTTACAGCCTTTAGGAACGCCACCACCGCTACTACAATTACTGCATGCCATGGTCGTTATTATTTTGCATCATAAACGTACAATTCCATACGTTTATTCCTCTACTAAGGTCGTAAATTGAACGCATGTATAGACAGCTCCGATTATTTTTTATCATTCCGATAACAATCCTCAGTGTTTGCCTACCCTCGGCCTGCTTATATGCTCAGGATCAGGACAAAATAGCCGGCGCCGAGCCCTTTGAATTCTGGGTAGATCACCTGCCGTACAACACCTTCAAGCATACTACTGCGCTAGACGACTTTGTTTTCGCAGCATCCTCGAATAATTTATTGGTGGTCAATTCCAATTCGGACGAAATCTCACGCTATTCACGCATCAATGGATTGACCGGTTC
>CBFHHP010000051.1:3553-10564 GCA_965655745.1 uncultured Schleiferiaceae bacterium | reverse complement strand
AGCTGCTGTACCTGTTACAGTATCTATAACTGCCGCTCCTAGCAGCAACTCACCGTTCGTTTTGTCGGTGATGGTCCCACTGATTGACCTCGTTTGCTGGGCTGCGGCTCCAAGGGACGCCAAGAGCATACAGCCAATTATAATTAGTCTCATAACAATAATTTTCAGCGAAATACCTTCAGTCTCGTGGACTTTTCAAGAGCGAATGGGACGAAGCGACTAAAAACCACCCTCAGATGACTAAAAACTAGTTTAAAGTAAAATTGTGCCCATATAGACTTACCCATTGCTAACGCAGAAGCACCGCTAGGAATCACATATGACTCCAAAATCTCTCTGGTTTCAGCAATATGATGTGATGAATAAAATAGACGCTCGTCTCAAGGTTATGAAGGGTAATACATTCAGTTGCCTTAATCTGGGAAGCAAAAGTCAAAGCATAAAAAAAGCCTCGTGATTTCTCAAGAGGCTTTTCCTTGTAGCGGAGGCAGGACTCGAACCTACGACCTTCGGGTTATGAGCCCGACGAGCTACCAACTGCTCCACTCCGCGTTAATGTGAGGCAAATATAGGGTGGCTGCGTCAACTGCGCAACCTTTAGGCTAGACGATTAAAGAAGAAAATTGGTCTTCTAGAGCTGATGAACCTCTTTCAATCTCATTTCTAGTCAATTGCTTTTTGATCTGTCCCTTACTTAAAAAAATACATTCAGAACAAAGCTCCACAACTTCCTGCATGATGTGGGTGGAAAACAAGACTGTTTTCTCCTGAGCTACTTCGCGAAGAAGCGCACGAATCTCCACAAGTTGCGCTGGATCTAAACCCGTGGTAGGCTCATCAAGAATGAGAATCTGTGGGTCGGGAATAAGTGCGGCAGCGAGCCCTACGCGTTGGCGATACCCTTTAGATAGCGCGCCAATCTTTTTATGCTGCTCGGGTCCTAAGAGGACCATATCGATGACTTGGCTCACTCGAGAGGTATCTACTTTGTATATAGAAGCCACATATTCAAGGTATTCCTTGATGTATAATTCTAAGTATTGAGGGTTGTGTTCCGGTAGGTATCCCAAAACACGCTGCACCTTGAGGGGTTCTTTGAGTACATCCACACCATTGACCGTAACAGCGCCTTGGTCTGGGATAACAGAACCTGTAATGATCTTCATGAGGGTACTTTTACCAGCACCATTTGGGCCTAGAAGACCTGTGATTTGGCCCGATTTTATTTCAAGACTCACACCGTCTAGCGCTTTCTGGCTGCCGTAGGATTTGGTGAGATTTTCAATAACTATACTCATGATTTAATCCCCATTAAGTCTAAGAAGAAGGCATATTCCATAGCGGTCTCTTTAAGCGCCTCAAATCGGCCCGAAGCACCACCATGACCTGTTTCCATGTTACAATACATGAGCAAAACCTCATCCTTGTTGGTACGCTTTTTACGTAGACGCGCGATCCACTTCGCCGGCTCCCAGTACTGCACCTGGCTATCGTGTAAGCCGGTGGTGATTAGAAGCGCAGGATAATCTTGTGCCTTTACCTGATCGTATGGGCTGTAGGAAAGCATGTAGTCGTAACTGTCTTTGTTCTTTGGATTGCCCCATTCGTCGAACTCTCCGGTAGTAAGCGGGATCGATTCATCCAACATCGTCGTCACCACATCCACAAACGGAACCGCAGCGATTACTCCTCGGAATAAATCTGGACGCATATTCACTACAGCACCCATCAACAAACCGCCCGCAGAACCGCCCATAGCCATAAGCGTCTCTGACGTCGCATATCCCTGCTGCACGAGAGCATCACCACAAGCGATAAAGTCAGTGAACGTGTTGATTTTATTGAACATCTTTCCGTCCTCGTACCACGGTCTTCCCATGTACTGCGACCCGCGGATGTGTGCAATTGCGTACACAAAACCGCGGTCCAATAAACTCAAACGTACCGTAGAGAATGAAGGGTCTATAGTATATCCATAGGATCCATAACCGTAAAGCAATGTTGGGTTCGGACCGTCCTTGCGGATTAAATCTTTTCTGTAGACAATAGACATGGCTACTTTTTTACCGTCATCAGCGGTAGCCCAAATACGTTTGGTTTCATATTTAGACTTGTCATAACCGCTCAAGACCTCCTGCTCTTTGCGAACCGTTTTTTCACCGGTGGCAAAATCATAGTCAATAACACTACCCGGCGTGGTTAATGAGGTGTAGCCGTAGCGCAGGTGCTTCTGGTCGAAGCTAGGATTGTTGCCCACGTAGGCCGTATATGTTTCCTCTTCGAAAGGCAGGTAATAAGCCTCACCGCCCCAAGGCTGGATACGAATGCGAACCAATCCGTTCGAACGCTCCTCAGTAACAAGGTAATCTTCAAACAGCTCCATATCTGTGAAAAGCACATTCTCATCGTGTGGAAGTACATCGGTCCAATTCTCTTTCGAAGGCGCATCTACCGGTGCCTTCATCAACTTAAAATTGGTCGCCTCGTTCGCATTGGTACGAATGTAAAAATGATCACCAAAGTGACTGGTATTGTATTCCAAACCACGCTCACGCGGCTGAATAACCTGAAAAGCTCCTGTTGGATTATCGGCAGCCAAAAATCTGTGTTCATCAGCCATGGTTGAGGACGAACCAATCATCAAATATTTGCGGCTCTTGCTCTTATATACAAAACAAGTGAAGGTCTCGTCTTCTTCTTCAAAAATGAGCTCGTGCGCGCCGCTTTGCGCGTCCCAACGCTTGATCTTATTGCTGCGAAGGGTCTCTAAATCCTTGACGGTATAGAACAAGTAGTTACCGTCGGCACTCCAAGTAGAACCTCCAGTGCACTCGTTTTCTGTAACAATATCAATAGCACCCGTAACTAAATCTTTGGTGTAGATGGTGTAAATACGACGACTCACAGTATCTACTCCGAAGGCAATCTTTTGGTTATTCGGGTGTATGCTCAATCCTGCAATTTGGTAATACGAATGACCTGTGGCCAATTCATTGACGTCAAGCATCACCTCTTCTTCAGCCTCCAAAGAACCTTTTTTACGGCAATAGAGCGGGTACTCCTTTTCACCTTCAAAGCGCGTGTAATAGTAGTAACCGTCCAACAGGTACGGCACCGAGCTATCGTCCTTTTTGATACGACCCACGATTTCCTCATAGAGTCGCTCTTGAAGCTTCTCTGTGCCCTTCATGATTTGCTCACGGTAGGCATTCTCACTATTCAGATAGTCAATGACCTCCGGATTCTCACGATCACGCATCCAGTAATACTCGTCGTTGCGGGTATCGCCGTGGATGGTCATTTCGTGAGCTACCTCTTTCGCAATAGGCTCACCAGTGTTAGGGGTTTCATTCATGGTACATTGTGTCATTAGGGCTACAAAACTAAGGCCAAGTATTACCTTTTGTTGCATGGGAAGGGTTATTTTAGAGACTCACTTAAGGCCTATGAAATTACTGAATTCCAACTATAACAGCACACTCCTTCTAATTGTGCTATGCCTAGCAATTGCAAGCTGCTCCAAACCTGAAAGAAAAGTAGATTTCCAGGGCCACCGTGGCGCCCGAGGACTGTATCCAGAAAATAGCTTGGAAGGATTTGAATATGCTCTTGGTATTGAAGAATTGACCACCCTCGAACTAGATATTGTCGTGAGTGAGGACAAGAACTTGATCATCTCTCACGAACCTTGGCTCAATCCTGAAATTTGCTCCTTAGACTCTGCACTGCTCGCTGATAATCCGATGGCTTACAATCTCTATCAAATGACTACGGCAGAAATTCAGGCCTTTGACTGTGGAAGCAAAGGAAACCCAAGATTCCCTGGGCAGAAGGCCATGACCACCTACAAACCGGCTTTGAGCGAGCTGTTCAATATGCTCAGTCGTACTGGCAATTGGCGTAAAATAAACATCGAGACAAAATCAAGGCCTATCGGAGACGGCGTATACCACCCAAAACCTAAAGAATTCGCTCAGCTCATTGCAACGTTTTTAGAACGCTACAATGCTTTAAATCCACAGTTTAATCTGTACGATATTGTGACTATACAGAGCTTTGATGTCCGTACACTCCAAGAGCTTAGAAAGCTACACATTGGAGTTAAACTATGCCTGCTTACTGAAGATGAAACTGATCCCGCAGCGGCCATGGACAAGCTAGGATTCCCTGCGGATATATACAGTCCGAATTTTGAAACAGTCACCCCTGAAATTGTGAATTGGTGCCACTTTAGACGCATTGATATCATCCCCTGGACGGTGAATGAAATCTCAGATATGCAGCGATTGCTCGATATGGGTGTCGATGGATTAATTTCCGATTATCCAAATAGATTCAAGGACCTCAGTTATTAATTCCAATTTGTGCCTTGGCTTCTTGAATTCGTGAAATGCCCAATATTGACCCTTTGTGTGAGGGATTAAAACTTAGCGCCTCCTTGTAATCCTTTTCAGCGTTAGGAAGGTCACCAAGAACTTCAAAACTGTAACCTCGCCCATAAAGCGCCCTATGGTTTATGGGCTGGATTGATAAAGATTGATTGAAATAGCCAATGGCCTCTCTTGGTAGCTGCAATTGAAGATGGATATACCCAAGGTTAAAAAAACTTTCAATATCTGCTGGGTCCAATTTTGTGCACATGGTAAAATCTTCCAAGGCACCGTTCCAATCCTGCTGATCAAGATAAAACATCCCTCTGTTGTAAAAGCTCAATTTATTCGTTTCATCGATTTCTATTAATCTATTGAAATAGACCAACGCTAAAGGATTCCCTAGTGCGCTATATAGTACCCCACACATATCAATAGCCTCAACATAATCAGGAGCGATATCAATGGCCTTTTGAAACCATTGAAGCGCACGCGTTGTATCTCCAATGGCATCCCTCATCAACAATCCTTTCAAGAAATGTGCTTCTGGATTCTGAGGGTCTAGGTTGAGCACGATATCTACAAGCTCAGCACTTTTCTCAAATTCTGTAACCACATGATACAGTTGGGCCATCTTAAGACGACAAGGCACGTATTCTGGATCCAAACGCATACATTTCTGCCATGCATCCCTACTCTCACGCGTTTTGTTTGAGGCAAATCCTAGATCACCTAAAATCTCTAACGCACCCACTCTATTACTATCGACAGTTAAAACTGCATTGATATCTGCCTGTGCATAGGCAAGGTTTCGGGCACCTAGATACAGTCGTGCTCGCGATTCAAGCACATCCAAATCATTTGGATCGTCAATAATAAGTGCATTCAAACTGTCTAATGCTGAACGCCCCTTGTTCACTGGGGCCATTTCTACACCCGCGTCTTCCTGCTGTTCAGGCAACTCCTCATTTGGAGATGAACAAGCAAAGAAGAAGCTAGCAACAATCGAATAAAGGGCGGCTTTGTGCAATAGGGTCCAATTCATTTCCCAAAAATGAGGCAAAAAAAAAGCCCCGCCAAGCGGCGGGGCTGAGAATCAAGTAAATCGACTCTTAGAAGTTGTAACGAACGCCGATATTAAAGTTACGTGGAAGACCCAAGAAAATTTCAGCATCTTGTGCTTTGTTCTCTTTATCTACCGCATTGTAAGGCGAATTATTCAACGCATCTTGAATGTAGATAGCATTAGTTGCATTAAATACATGTGCAAAGACCATTAGGCTATTATCTCCAAATTCGGCAACTTTTGCATTCACGTGCAAGTCCAAAACACCGTAAGACGGAGCTTGCCAAACCTGAACACCCTCGTCAGCTGCATCAGAAACACTAAATGGATTAAATGCAGAATAATGCTTTCCGTACCATCTGTATGTAGCTCTAAGATTAACGTCTTCTACTGGAGAGTATGTTAGAGTGGTCATCACTTGATTTTGAGGAGCATCACCTACGTAAAGTCCTTTTACATAATACGTGTCTTCAGCGGAACGAGGCTCACCATTTGCATCACGAGAAGTTCCAATTACATTATCAGTGTAAATCCAATCACCGAAAGAAGCACCTAAATCAAGACGTAATTGCTTATTGAATTTGTAGGAACCTTCTAGTTCTAATCCACTATGACGCGCGTTCAAACCTGTAATATATACCAAGATATCATTACCTGTTGCCTGATCAATAATAGATGAAGTTCTACTTCTATTGAGCCACAATGTGTAGTAGTAACCTGCTTTAAATGCAAAGTTTGAAACCGCATATTCAGTTCCTACTTCGAAAGACTGGAAAATCTCGTTTGGACGACCTTCAAACAGAGTACCGTCTACATCGTCAATTACACCATCAAAAATTGGGTTCTTACTCACATAACCTGCATTACCATAAACGCTGGTATTCTCGTTCATGAAATACTTCAATCCACCCTTGATCTGACCTCCTGGAATGAATGACGATTGGGTTACGGTTTCATTACCGTCCGCGTCCATTCTGAAGTGGTTCGTATATCCATACTGATTAGCTGTCAAACCAGCCACAAAGTTGGCACTTAACTTCTCCGTAGTATAATCCGCTTGTAAGTACGTTCCTAACCAGTTCACAGTATTGGTAAAGTTATACGCTACCTTATCACCTAGACCTTTTTCGTAATCTCCTGGTGAATCAAAATCGTTTCCATCGAAGTAAAATGAGTTACAACCTAGCAAGTCACGAACTTCACGCCAGTGGCCAATTTCTGCGGTACGAGCATCTAAACCAAATTGCAAATTCAGATTGTCATTTACCGAATAGTAAAGCTTTGAAATGGCACCAATGGTCCATTGCTGGTTGATTGAATTACGAAGAATACCTTGGTAATCACTCCTAGCACTCGCTGAAGAATCATTATAAGTAATATTTTCTGCGATTGTACGGTCCCAATCTCTTGCGAAACCATTTGAATAGCTAGATTCTACATCACCGTAGGTACCAGTACCTCCACCTTTACCTCCTGACCAGTAAGCGATGGTTGACCAACGTAAGTCTTCGTTGATTGTCTTGTAGTAGTTCAAATTTGCTTGTGGCTTATGGAAGTAATTTTCACGCTCCATCA
>CBFHHP010000051.1:0-3454 GCA_965655745.1 uncultured Schleiferiaceae bacterium | reverse complement strand
GGGCATCATCAAGGAATCTACTTTTTGTATGAGTTCTGTACATCTGATAGTACTGTTGTCCCTCGTACGTTGGTGATACTGGACTAATATTCTGGTTGTAAGAACGAGAATTGAGATCACCGCCACGTGCATAATTGTCCCAAGCAGATTGTGAATATTGATCTTCGTCTATACCCAATCCACGAATTTCATCCATAGTGAGGTAACGTCCCATGTTTTGACGGTAAAGATTTTGACCGTGACGCTGTGGCGCACCTACTAGATAAAACTCTAGTTTGTCTCTCTTTGAAATTTCGTACGCAGCACCTATGTAATAAGAGTAGGCGTCCGTCCATGTTCCATCATAGAACCCATCACCGGTTTTGCGGGAGATTGTAGTAGATAGCGCTAAACCATTGTCCATCTTCCCTGTATTGGCACTAACCGTAGTTTTCAAGAAGTTCCAAGAACCTAATTCTTGTTTTACAAAACCTCCTGCTTTCGCAGCAGCCGGATCTGTAATAATGTTGATAGTACCTCCGATAGAAGGAACGGCTAAGTTTACCGCAGACATACCTCTCTGAACCTGGATGTTTGAGGTAGCATCTCCCAGTCCGTCCCAGTTCGACCAGTACACCCAACCATTTTCCATATCGTTCACCGGAACACCATTGAGAAGAATAGCAGTGTTGTTTTGGTTAAAACCACGAACATTTAGCCTAGAATCACCGGCACCACCACCTTGATTAGTGGAATACACGGACGGAGATAAATTCAATACATTAGGTATATCACGCGAACCAAGTTGTTCAGTAATCACCTTCTTGTCTAAAGTCGTTGCCGTAAAGGGCGTCTTGTTGTTGTAGCGAGAAGCCACAACCTCCATCTCATTCAAGATATTATTCTTGAATAAGCTGTCAGCAACCGCAGTTGCATCTTGTGCAAAAACTGACATGCTTGAGAAGAACACGCCAGCCAATAGTAAAGCCTTTTTCATTGTTTGTGTTTGAAATGGTTATTCAGTTTCTAAATTAACACAGACCACATGAAATAGTGCTTTTGAACTTTAAGTTTATATGAACACGTTAATAACAAAAGGCGCTGAAAATCAGCGCCTTCTATCAATAATTAAGTGTAAATAAGACACTTAGTCGTTATCTGCTAACGCAGCCTTAATCTTAGCTTCGACCTCCTCTGCCAATTCAGGGTTGTCAATGAACAATTGTTTCACCGTATCACGGCCTTGACCTAATCTAGTTTCGCCATAACTAAACCATGATCCGCTCTTAGTAAGTATATCGTGTTCTACTCCAAGATCGATTAATTCACCCGCTTTTGAAATACCCATTCCATACATAATGTCAAATTCTGCCAAACGGAATGGTGGGGCTACTTTATTTTTAACCACCTTCACTCTTGTGCGGTTACCGATCACCTTATCGCCGTCCTTAATTTGAGTAGAACGACGGATATCTAAACGTACCGAACTGTAGAATTTCAAGGCATTACCTCCGGTGGTCGTTTCTGGGTTACCGAACATTACTCCAATCTTCTCACGCAACTGATTAATGAAAATTACGGAGCAGTTGGTTTTACTAATAGTTCCCGTAAGCTTTCTAAGTGCTTGAGACATCAAACGCGCTTGCAGACCTACGCGCGCATCTCCCATTTCGCCTTCAATCTCAGCCTTCGGCGTCAATGCAGCCACAGAATCAATAATGAGGATGTCAATAGCCCCAGAACGAACTAGATTATCAGCAATCTCGAGCGCTTGCTCACCGTTATCTGGTTGAGAGACGATGAGCTCATCGGTATTCACGCCTAATTTTTCAGCATAAAAACGATCAAAGGCGTGTTCCGCATCAATAAATGCGGCAATACCGCCTTTGCGCTGACATTCAGCAATGGCATGTAAGGTCAAGGTTGTTTTACCTGAACTCTCTGGTCCATAGATTTCAACCACACGACCTGTGGGATAGCCACCTACGCCAAGCGCAACATCTAGAGTTAATGATCCGGTAGGAATAGAATCTACTTCTATCACCGGAGCATCGCCCATTTTCATTACTGTTCCTTTACCGTATGCCTTGTCCATACGGTCCATTGTGAGTTTGAGTGCCTTTAATTTGGCGTCTTTGTCTGCGCTCATAATCTTAGAATGCTAAAAATATTAGAATTTGTACAAATGTAGAACTTTGATTGAAACTTCAAAGCCTTTCTAATAATTTATGAAGAGAAATTTAATTTTCGAAGAGTTCAAGCACCTGTTCAGTGGCTTCTTTGGTTTTTACTTTTTCCAAAACTTGCTCGATCTTACCCGCTTCATCGATCACATAAGTATGTCTGTAGATGCCTTCATATTCTTTACCCATGAACTTCTTCCAACCCCAGGCTTCAAATGCCATAATGATTGATTTTTCTTCATCAGCAATCAAATTATAGTTGAGTTCCTGCTTGGTAGCGAAGTTGCTCTGACGCTTGACTGAATCTGCGCTAACGCCGACTACTTCAAATCCTTTTGCTGCTAAATCCGCGTAGTTATCACGAAAATTACAAGCTTCCACAGTACACCCAGGAGTACTTGCTTTAGGGTAGAAAAATAGGATGACTTTTTTGCCCAAGAACTGCTCTGAAGAGATGTTTTCTCCGTTCTGATTTACACCGCTCCATGCAGGTGCTTTTTGTCCGATTTTTAATGCCATTGTGAATTGATTTTATTTCTCAACAACTCGAAGTTAGCTTTGTTTTGTTCCTTAGAACCCTTGTTAGCAATAAATAGTTTTCCACATGACCAAAGCAGAAAAAGTACAATACGTCGTCGATGAACTGGAACATCTTTATCCAGAAACGCCGGTACCGCTCGACCACAAAGACCCCTTTACCCTGCTTGTGGCAGTAGTGCTTAGTGCACAGTGCACCGACGAACGCGTAAATCAAATCACTCCGAAGCTTTTCGCTGTGGCAGACAACCCTTACGATATGGCCAAAATGACCGTGGAAGAAATCGCTGCCATTATTCGACCGTGTGGTTTAGTTCCGATGAAAAGTAAGGGCATCCACTCCTTTTCAAATACTATTGTAAACGATTACAACGGCCAAGTCCCGGCAAGTTTTGAAGCCTTAGAGGCTATGCCAAGTGTGGGTCACAAAACCGCCAGCGTTGTGATGAGTCAAGCTTTTGGAGTACCCGCATTCCCAGTAGATACACATATACAAAGGCTAATGTTCCGTTGGGGATTCTCTAACGGCAAATCTGTAGATCAGACCGAAAGGGATGCGAAGCGATTGTTTGCTCGAAAACTTTGGAACAAACTGCACCTGCAAATCATATTCTACGGAAGAGAATACAGCCCGGCCCGTGGATGGGACTTAGAAAAAGATTACATCACGAGTAGAATTGGCCGAAGAAGTGAAATCAAAAAGTGGGAAGCGGAGCAAGAGCGCAAGGCGAAGAAGGCTTTGCTTAAGAAAGCTC
>CBFHHP010000050.1:0-11722 GCA_965655745.1 uncultured Schleiferiaceae bacterium | reverse complement strand
TGGGATTTTATGGTCCTATTAAAAGGCCTTCAACGTCAGTTGACCTGTGTGGATACCTATTGGGTACCTACTGGAAATCCGGAAGTACGTCGTTTGATCAATGAAATTGTATTTGGCGAGGAGAGTGATATTGACCAAAACGGTACTGCCGTAAGTCATTTCGAACTATATGTTCAGGCAATGGCAGAAGCCGGAGCCAACACGACGCCTATTTTGACATTCATTGAAGATCTTAAAAAAGGCATCGATCCAAAATTGGCGCTACGTCAAAGCGATGCTCCCGAAGGCGCTAAAAAGTTTGTGCTTTCCACTTTGGAAGTCGTTGAACGAGGCTCCGCTTCAGAGATGGCTGCAGTGTTCACTTTCGGTCGCGAGGATTTGATACCGGATATGTTTATTGAAATCGTTCGCAACCTCAAGGAGAAGTTTCCAACGGAATTAGGGTTGTTCACCTATTACCTCGAACGTCACATTGAAGTAGACGGCGATGTACACGGTGCGCTAGCAGAACGAATGGTCACCGAACTTTGTGCAAAAGACGAATCGGCATGGAGCCAGGCTACTGTGAGTTCTGAGAAGGCGTTGCGCCACAGAATTGAACTCTGGACTTCAGTGATTAATCGTTACGAAGCGCTTCATTCAGCTCAAGAAATTCTTTAATCAGCTTTCTTTCATTGCTTAGGCGGGGAATTTTGTTCTGACCGCCGAGCTTGTTCTTATTTTTTAGCCACTGGTGGAAAAGGCCATCGGTTGCCTCTATAAGTTGCAGCGGTTGAAGGAGCATGTTGCCTCGGCGTTTTGCGGCATAATCTGAATTTAGCGCTTGTAATTCTTGGTCCAATTTTGCTGCAAAAGCAGCCAAGTCTTGCGGTCTTGTCTCAAATTCTACAACCCATTGGTGGGCCCCACCTTCTTTTCCTTCCATAAAGACAGGTGCAGCATGAAAATCACGCACTGAACATTGGTGGGTACTACATGCTTTAGCTAGGGCCTCTTCCGCATTAGTAACAATGACCTCTTCGCCGAAGGCGTTGATGAAGTGGGCCGTTCTGCCGCTCACCTTAATGCGATAGGGCTTTAATGAAACGAATCGAACGGTATCTCCTAAGATGTAGCGCCACAAACCACCGTTGGTGGTGATTACTACGGCATATTCTGTATCCAATGCTACCTCACCAAGGGTAATGGTGGTACTGCTTTTACCGTTGAACTCAGACATAGGAATGAACTCATAGAAAGTACCGCAGCAGGTCAGCAATAATAAACCGTCAAAATTCGGATCGTCTTGTACGGCAAAAAATCCTTCAGAGGCATTATAGTTCTCCATGAAGGTGACCTGATTGCCTGGCATTAATGCTCGGAATTGATCCTCGTAAGGGGCAAAATTCACACCGCCGTGGGCGAATAATTCAAGATTTGGCCAGACTTCAAGGAGATTTTCTGCGCCAGTACGTTCGATGACTTTGTTGAAGAGCACCAAAAACCAACTGCTCACCCCCCAGAAAGAGGTGATGTTTTGGCTGATGACTTCATCTAAGATGGCGTCTATTTTCTCCTCCCAATTGCTCATCAACGCCGTCTCGTTGCTCGGGGCACTTCTGAATTCCGCCCACATGGGCATATTTTGAATGAGTATGGCACTAAGATCCCCGGAGTTGCTTTTACCGTGAGAAGCAAGCTCTGTAGATCCGCCCAAACGAAGACCTAGACCCTCAAAGAGTTTTGAGGATGGATTGTGGTTGAAGTACAAGGCAAGCTCGATCCTTCCGCCGTTCATGTGTGTGCCTTCGAGGCTTTCTTTAGGAACCGGAATATATTTCGACACACCGCTCGAGGTCCCGCTGCTTTTGGCGTACCATTCCACCTTCCCCGGCCATAAAATATCCTTGGCCCCTTCACGCATCTTTTCAATGAAAGGCTTGAGATCGCCATAGTTGCTCAAGGGTACATGTGCTTTGAAGTCCTGAACAGACTTTACTTTATCAAAGTGATGCAGTTGGCCGTATTGCGTGTCTTTGGCTTTTTTAATAAAGTCCATAAGGACATGCTCCTGACGCTCGAGCGGTTGCTCGATCACCTCGAACAATTCCTCCACATATTTGCGCAGTGTTGATTGTAAGACTTTATTGACTAGTGAATAAAACACGTTTAAATGGTGGCTATGTTACGTTTCGAGTTAACTTCATCGTGCCCAACTAAAATAACGGAAAATGCAATTTGAAGGAACCTTACGCAAAATGTCGACGAATTATGGATCTACCGTTCGTTACAGTTTAAGAATAGGTGAAGATTTACTGTTTATGAATAGGCTCTTGGGCACTACGGTGCGCCTAGAATTTAGCGGGGAATGTCACTGTGTTTGCGGTAAGGTGGATACAAGCTTTTTCAGAATGAATTTTTGTCGAGAGTGCTTTTTCACACGTCCCGAAGCTTCACCTTCCATCTTGAAGCCAGAGCTCAGCAAGGCACATCTTGGTATAGAGGAACGCGATTTAGAGTTTGAGAAGCGTTTACAGCTACAGCCACACTACGTATACCTTGCTAAAACAGATCGAATAAAAGTGGGGGTGACTAGAAATACGCAGATGCCTTACCGGTGGATGGACCAAGGTGCAAAAAGTGCAATGATATTACTTGAAGTTCCCAACAGATACCTTGCCGGAGAGGCCGAAGTAGCCCTGAAGGACCACTTCACCGATAAAACTTCATGGCAAGCGATGCTTAAAGACCTTGGTACGGACGATGAACTACGTGCGGCCTACGAACGGGCTGCCGAAGTATTGCCGGCCTCCTTGAAGAAATACCTCTATCAACATCCCGAGGAGTGGCATATGAACTATCCCATACGCCACCAGATTGACAAGGTAAAAAGCGTAAGCTTCAAAGCCGCTGGCGATGTCCTCGAGGGTGAACTATGGGGCATTCGTGGACAGTACCTGATCACTTCTGCAGGAGTATTTAACGTGCGATCACACGCAGGTTATTTGGTGCAGTTGACTATTGATTAAAGTTTGATTTCTTCCCCAACCTTCAATCTGAAATAGCGGCGGGCCCATGCCATTATGCCGTAGAAAACGACGGTGTCTAGCGCAGCACAAATGACTTTAAAAAGCCAGCCGTCCAAAATATAGCCGCTCATTGTAGACCAAGATTCTACACCTACAAAAAGTACCACTATGACAAGGGTTGTATCAACTCCCTGCGAGAGCATGGTCGAAAAGTTGTTGCGAACCCATAATTTCTTGCCGCCAGTTACTTTCTTCCAAAAGTGGAATAGTCGAACATCTATTAATTGTGCAAATAGATAGGCAAACATTGAGGCGGCAATTACGCGCCAAGCATTTCTAAAAACTGTGTCGAACATGGCATCATCCACAGGAGAGCCATCAATGGCCGGGAATTGTGCACCCAACCAAAGGATTAACAACACGAACAAGCTCGCCACTAGTCCTGCTAAGACTACATGTGTTGTGCGTTTCTGACCGTAAAGTTCACTGAGGATATCAGTGATTAAGAAGGTAATCGGGTAGGGCAATACCCCAGCACTGATCACAAAAGTTTTGAAGCCTAAATCAAGGCTGATGAATTTATTTGCGATGAGGTTGCAGGTAATCAAGGCGGCAATGAATAATGCGCCTAAGATGTAATACATGCGTTCTGCTACGTGTCTGTTTCTGGCCATTATAGATTTCTAAATGCAGGGTCCAATTTTGCTTGCATCCCTGGATTCTCGCCCAATTCTATCAGATCTTGAAGGATCGGGTCTTCGGTGAATTTTGAAGTAAGCGCGTTAGAAGCATTACTCATTCGAACCATCACACCAGAGAACGCATCCAGGTATTTCTCTAAACCTGTCTTCTGTACAGGCAACTCATAAATACGGTAGGCATCCAGACCTGCTTCACCTGCGGCGAAGTTGATGGCATCGGAGAGGTTTCCTTCGTAATCTGCCAGTGCATTGTCCACAGCATCTGTTCCAGTCCAGACGCGGCCGCCACAGAGTGGCATGAGGTAGTCCATATCCATGTTTCTTCCAGCGGCTACCTTGCCGGTGAAGTCTGCATACCCCTTATCAATCATCTTCTGTAAGATGGCATACTGCTCAGGTGAGGGATGTTTATAGAGGTTTGGGAAGTTTGCCAATGGATGTGTTTGAACTTCCTCCACGTGCAGTCCTAAAGTTTCGCTCATAAGTTGTTCGGCAGTAAATAGGCTCATGAAAATCCCAACGCTACCTGTTACTGTGGTGCTGTTGGTAAAAATGGCATCAGCGTTACAACTAATGTAATACCCGCCAGAGGCAGCATAGTTGGCCTGACTCACAATCAATGGCTTTTCGATTTTTTCAATGGCGTGGTGAATCATATCGGAAGTCAACGCACTGCCGCCTGGGCTGTTGACGCGCAAAACGATAGCCTTCACCTTACTGTTTTTTTCAGCCTTCTCAAGCGCCTTAATGATGTTTCGCGTTCCAATGGTGCTCTCGTCACCTGATCCATTTCCAATGGTTCCATTGGCATAAATGATAGCAATTCTATCGGTCGAGGTGCCCTTGCTCAATCCAGCTGCATAATTTTCCCAAGAGTACAATTCATAACGCGATTCTAGGTCTTCCATTAAGTCTTCTCTGTAGGCGAGCTTCTCCACTAGACCAACCACCTGAGCTCCCTTGGCATCCATACCTACCCAATGATTGGCACAGGAATCCAAAGTGCTTGAACTGACGCTTTTGAACTGCTCAAAACCGGCGCTTAGAAACGACCAAAACTGATCGGTGAGGTTCGAAAGTTGCAACCTGTTTTCCGCGCTCAT
Organism: uncultured Schleiferiaceae bacterium; assembly: GCA_965655745.1. GTDB lineage: Bacteria > Bacteroidota > Bacteroidia > Flavobacteriales > Schleiferiaceae > UBA10364. The sequence goes on along the minus strand of CBFHHP010000050.1, from coordinate 6,910 downwards.
TTCTGAGGTGATGTAGGGCTCCACAGCGCTCTTGAATTTGTTGCCTGATCCACGTACCACTAATGGTTCAATCCCAAATTTGTCGAAGAACTCTTTGTAGTATGTGCTTGAGATACCAACACCTCTGATGTCCATGATTCCTCCGGGATGTAATACCGCAGTATCGCTCAATGCGCTGATGTAAGCGCCTTTCTGCGTATAGTATTCACCGTAAGAGTAGATTGGCTTGCCGCTTTCTTTAAATGCGATGAGGTATTCTCCGAGCTCTTCAAGCATGCCGTAGCCGGCAGCAAAAGCGCCGTGCTCGATGAGGAGTCCAGAGACCTGATCGTCTGTGGCCGCTTTTTCTAACCCTAGTCGCAGGTCGTTCAGCCCTATACTACTGATATCTTGACCTAAAATTTCACTGTTTAATGCAGCAAAGGGGTCGTCTACAGTGCGCTCAACAAGTTCGCCGCTAAGGTTGATTTTTAGCAGGCTGTTGTCCTTTATCTTTGGCACTCCATCGTCTGAAGAGGCGGCAGCCCCGATCAAGAGCACAAAGCCCAATACGGTCAGTGTGATGAGTGCTGCAATCGTGGCAAAGAAGGTGGTAAAAAATGATTTCATGTATAGAGGTATAATCTTACTTGGTACGAATTTAGGCGATAAATACGGGAATTTAGAATTGGCCCGTAAGGAACTCCAAGAGCACCTTGATATTCCTCGTACAAGCGCTATTTATCAGACGCCACCATGGGGATACGAGAGTTCGGAAGATTATCTCAACCAAGCTTTAGAATTTACGACAACCCGAGGCCCTGAAGCGGTGATGAATTTGTGCTTAGCTGCTGAAAAAAGCATGGGTCGAGTGCGCAGCGGTACCGGATATACGGACCGCCCAATAGATATTGACATCCTTGTTATTGATGGTGTGACCAGCAACACCGAGTTGCTGGAAGTGCCGCATCCACGACTGCACTTGCGGAAATTCGCCTTAATGCCTCTTGTTGAGCTATGGCCAGATTGGCGACATCTACACACGAACTTGACTGCACGTGAACTCTTAAACCAATGTCCTGACCCGGTAGATCCGGTTGTTATTTCGCGGTAAGTCCTTTGTGAATTTCGAACAAGGCCATACCCGCGCTCACGCTAACGTTGAGGCTGTGTTTAGTGCCGAATTGCTTGATTTCAATCACATCGTCACATGCATCTACTACCGCTTGTTGTACACCCATAACTTCGTGACCAACCACTAAGGCCGTAGGGCCTTTTACCTGGTAACTTCTCAAATCTATGCTGTCCTCGGCCTGTTCTAAAGCCGCGATGCGAAAGCCTTGCTCTTTTAATGATTGAATGCACGAGAGGGTATCGTCGACCTTGGTCCACGCTACGGTTTGTGTGGCCCCTAAGGCAGTTTTTTCAATCTCATGATGTCCAGGTTCCGGGGTCATGCCGCAGAGGTAGATGTGTTCGGCAAGAAAACAGTCGGCGGTTCGGAACATGGAGCCAACGTTGTGCATGCTTCTAATGTTGTCTAAAATGAGCACCATTGGGGTTTTTCCTGCCTGTGCAAATTCTTCAGGCGTTAATCTTCCCAATTCGTTATTTCTAAGTTTTCTCATCCGATAGACTCTAAGTACATTAGCGTTTCACAAAGAAAGAGATAAATGGCCAAAAAAGCGGGAAAGAAGCAAACACCTATGATGCGTCAATTTGACGAGATCAAAGCAAAGCATCCCGAGGCACTTTTGCTCTTTCGCGTAGGCGATTTCTACGAGACCTTCGGCTCGGATGCTGAGAAGGCATCGAAGACGCTAGATATCATCTTAACGAAACGATCGAATGGGTCGGCCTCAGAAGTGGCCCTAGCAGGGTTTCCACACCATGCACTGCAGACCTATTTGCCAAAGCTGGTCAAAGCGGGGCACAGGGTGGCCATTGTAGAGCAGTTGGAGGATCCTAAAACAGTGAAGGGATTGGTTAAGCGCGGTGTGACCGACATGATTACCCCAGGAATGAATCTCAATGCAGATTTACTTTCAGGTAAGGAGCACAATTATTTGGCGGCACTTTATCCGGCTAAGAAGGGGCCTTGGGGACTGGCAATCATTGAAGTGAGCACGGGATCTTTTCATTATGCCGAGCATAATGAGGCTGAAATTCTCAGCGCTTTGAGCTCGTACAACCCCAAAGAAATCATTCATCCCCGAGACATGGAACGTGGACTTCGAAAGAAGTTAGAGGAGGAGTATTACCTCTTTGGTATCGACGCTTGGGCTTGGGAAGAGACCTATGCATTTGAGCAGCTTACGACACATTTTCAAACCAACAGCTTGAGCGGTTTTGGATTAGAAAAGGGGAGTGCAGGTGCTATTGCTGCGGGCGCTGTATTGCACCACTTAAAGCGTAGCGAATACAGTTCGCTCGACCATATCGCGAGTATTTCGCGCATTTCATTGGACGATTTTATGTGGTTGGACGGTTTTACGGTTTCCAACCTAGAACTCTTCGCTTCAAATGCCCCAGGGGGCACATCGACCCTAGACATTATAGACAAGACCATTAGTCCCATGGGCGGCAGGTTGCTGCGTACTTTCCTCGCTCTTCCGCTGCTCAATACAGAAAGCATTACCAAACGTCACAACGCGGTTGAAGCGCTACTTGAGGAGCCCGACTTGATGGATGCGTTATCCGATGCCCTTAAAGGGATGCCGGATATCGAGCGCCTGTGTAGTCGAGTAGCCACTGGGCGCATCAGCCCGAAGGAGATGGCTCGGTTGCGCGAGGCTTTGAAACAGAGTGCGGCGCTCGTTGAATTGGTCCAAGAAAAATCTTGGGATCATCCTGAGAAGTTGCCCGATGTACTTGCACCCCTGCATCAAGAGTTAGCCCATGCTTTGGTGGAAGATCCTACGGCCATTATCGGTAAAGGGGAGGCGTTGCAAAGCGCCTACGACACTGAGTTGAGCCGATTAAGAGGCTTGCTTAACGATGCCACAGGGACCCTTGAAGCCATTCGCGCCCGTGAGGCTGAGGCGACAGGTATTCCTTCCTTGAAATTGGCGTTTAATAATGTTTTCGGGTACTATTTAGAGGTTCGAAACTCACATAAAGACAAGGTTCCACAGGAGTGGCATCGCAAGCAAACGTTGGTCAATGCAGAGCGTTACATCACCGATGAGCTCAAAAAGTTTGAGGCGGAAGTGCTCGGTGCTGAAGAACAGATCAAAGCCATAGAGCTCCGTTTGTTTGCACACATTGTAGAGAAGACCAAGGAGCATCTTAGTACCCTTCTGTTACTCGCTCGTTGGGTGGCTACCACAGATGTACTCTTCAGCTTCGCTGAAGTTGCCAAACGCTACAACTATTGTCGTCCAACTTTTGCAGAAGGGGCCAACATAGAAATAGAGAAGGGTAGACATCCGGTCATCGAGCGCATGTTGCCTGAAGACCAGCCTTACATCGCCAACGGTATCGCCTTACATCAAGAGGATGCTTCTATAGCCATGATTACCGGCCCTAACATGAGCGGTAAAAGTGCCCTATTGCGCCAAGTAGCGCTCATTCAGATTCTGGCACAAATGGGGAGTTATGTTCCTGCTGCTGCTGCTTCGTTGCCGATCATAGACCGATTGTTTGTTCGTGTAGGTGCTTCGGACAACCTTAGTAAAGGGGAAAGTACCTTTATGGTGGAAATGAACGAGACCGCAACCATATTAAACAATGTATCCAAGCAGTCTTTAGTGATTCTCGATGAAATCGGTCGCGGTACCTCGACTTTTGACGGGGTCAGTATCGCTTGGGGGATTGCAGAATACTTGCACCAGCACCCGTTTTCACCACTAGTACTGTTCGCTACACACTACCACGAGCTCAATGCGATGGCCAATACATTCAGCAAGGTGCGCAATTACCATGTAGCAGCGGAAGAGCATCAGGGGGAGATCGTATTTACGCGTCAACTTAAAGAGGGTGGAACAGCCCACAGCTTTGGTTTACATGTAGCCAAATTAGCAGGAATTCCAGGCTATGTACTCAACAGGGCAGAAAGCGTTTTGAAAGAATTGGAACAGACGAAATCGAAGGGGGAAGGAACACCAGATACAGTGGCTTCTGGCCAATTAAATTTCTTTACTCTGGACCGTCCAGAATTGGAAGAATTGGCCGATGAAATTGAAAATGTGGACGTTAACCAACTCAAGCCTATAGAGGCTTTGATGCTGCTAAACACCTTCAAGGAAAAACTTTCAAAAAAATAGGTCTTGCTGTTGCAATAAATTAAAAGGGCTGTATATTTGCCCTCCCCAATGCGAAAGTAGCTCAGCTGGTAGAGCACGACCTTGCCAAGGTCGGGGTCGCGGGTTCGAATCCCGTCTTTCGCTCAAAGACCCTCCTTCAAGCGGAGGGTTTTTTGTTGGAGCCCCGGTGGTGGAATTGGTAGACACGCCGGACTTAAAATCCTGTGGACAGTAATGTCCGTGCCGGTTCGACCCCGGCCCGGGGCACATAAAGTCCGCCTCTTTGAGGCGGGCTTTTTTGTTGTTCATTTCGCGTGGAAAACAACCCCGCTTCTCTTGCGTTGTAAGCCTAAGGAAAAAGCATATTTGTTACATGCAGCAATACCACGATTTAGTAAAAAGAGTACTCGCAGAAGGCGTGCAAAAAGGCGACCGCACGGGTACTGGAACCAAGAGTGTTTTCGGGCATCAAATGCGCTTTAACCTGCAAGAAGGATTTCCGCTTTTGACCACAAAAAAGGTACACATTAAAAGTATTCTTCACGAGCTCCTTTGGTTTCTTCAAGGTTCAACAAACATTGAATACCTCGCGCAGAACAAAGTCCGTATTTGGGACGACTGGCCGTACGCTTCCTATTCGAAGAGTGTAGATTTTGGCGGGGAGGACATTCGAGAATTTGCTGCTAAAGTAGCTATGGACAAAGACTTCGCTGCGAAGTGGGGCGAATTGGGCCCTGTTTACGGATACCAGTGGCGTTCATGGCCGGCACCTGATGGCGGAAGTGTGGATCAGATAGCACAGGTCATCGATCAGATTAAAAACAACCCGAACAGCAGACGCATCATTGTGAATGCCTGGAATGTGGGTTTTGTAGATCAAATGGCCCTGCCTCCGTGCCATGCCTTTTTTCAGTTTTACGTCGCTGACGGTAAGCTGAGCTGTCAGCTGTACCAGAGAAGTGCTGATATCTTCTTAGGCGTGCCGTTTAACATCGCTTCATACGCTTTCTTGGTGCATATGGTTGCGCAAGTTTGTGGTCTGGAGGTAGGTGATTTCGTTCATACTCTGGGCGATGCGCACATCTACAACAACCACATCGAGCAATTGGAACTGCAGCTCACAAGAGACTTCAGAGCGTTGCCAACATTAAAATTGAACCCTGAGGTCACCTCTATTTTCGATTTCAAGTACGACGATTTCGAGATTGAAGGATACGATCCTCACCCTCACATTCCTGGAAAAGTAGCGGTATAATGATTTTAAAAGCCATCGTAGCCTACGCCGAAAACCGAGTCATCGGAAAAGACAACGACCTCATCTGGCATTTGCCGGATGATTTAAAGCATTTTAAGCGCCATACTGCGGGTAAAACTATTATCATGGGCCGCAAAACGTGGGACAGCCTCGGCGGTAGGCCCTTGCCGAACCGTAGGCACATCGTCATTACCCGTTCCAAAGGTTTTCAAGCCAGTGGGGCCGAGGTAGTGCATTCACTCGAGGAAGCGTTTGCATTGGCTAAATCTGAGGACGAAGTATTCATCGTTGGCGGCGCACAGATTTACGCGCTTTCACTTCCCTTGATTGATGTCCTTGAAATCACTGAGGTTCACGCCCACTTTGAAGGCGATGCGTTCTTTCCAACATTTGATGAGGCCGATTTTGAATTGGTCACCGAAGAACACCATCCAACAGACGAAAAACACAAACACTCTTTCACATTTAAAACCTGGAAGCGCATAGCTTCATAACCCTGTATTATGAGAAAACATTTAGTACTACTATCTCTGGGTGCGTTGGCTTCATGTGCTGCACCAGAATCTGAAATGGCGGACGCTCGCCCGGCATTTCCACTTGAGCATTTAGATACAAGCGTACATGCTTGTGACGATTTCTTCCAATACACCGCCGGTGGTTGGAGAGAAGCAAACCCAATCCCTGAAACCGAAGTGCGTTGGGGCGAATTCAACAAACTCCGCGAGGCCAACAAACAACGACTCAAAGAGTTGTTCGCTGAGGTAGTTGCCGGGACCTTTGAAAAAGGCTCTGACGAGCAATTAATCGGTGATCTAGTCGTGAGCGGTATGGATAGTGTGGCGCGTAACGAACGCGGTACGTCAGAGCTCGTGCCGTTCTTAGAGGCAGCGGATGCTATTACCTCGCTAGAGGAGCTATTTGTCCTCATGGCACAGCATAAATATTACGGCGTGAGCGCACCTGTCAATGCTTATGTTAGAACAGATGCGAAAAATTCGAAAGTCAATGCCTTATACGTCGGCCAAGGTGGCCTAGGTCTCCCAGATAGAGACTACTACCTGCGCGACGATGAAGAAAGTGTGAAACTTCAGGAGGCGTATCGCGCGCACATCGAGAAGATGGCGGAGCTAACGGGCAGCGAATTAGATGCAGCAGCGATTTATGCCTTAGAATATGCTCTGGCAGAAGCTATGAAGTCGCGTGTAGAGATGCGCGATGCAGACAAGCGTTACAATCCTATGACGGTTAGTGAGTGGCAGGCCTTGGCACCTTCGATGCCTGTTGCTGCCTATATGGCGGAATTGGGCTTGGACGATAGGACTGTAGTGAACAGTGCCCCTGAATTCTTTTCTCGCATAGAAGCTAAAGTGGCCGATTTTTCACTCGACACTTGGAAGCAATACCACAAATGGCACATCATAAATGGTGCTTC
>CBFHHP010000049.1:6981-12184 GCA_965655745.1 uncultured Schleiferiaceae bacterium | reverse complement strand
AGTCCATCGACAGCGGCTGTGGTTTTGTCCATAAAATCGGCCCCTGAATCAATACCCATGTGGAAAGCGGGATTGTCTATGTGCGCGATTTTGGCGTGTCTATATTTTAATTCTAGTCCGAAAAGGGTGTCTTCATGTCCGTATTGGACGAGTTGCTCGGAAAATTGGATTTGGTCAAAGAGTGTCTTTCGAATGAGAAAGTTAAAGGCCGTGAAGCTTAAATAGGGTTGTTGCTTTCTTGTTGCGGCTTGAATCTCCTCTTTTCGCTTGCCTACTCTGACACGCAACTCATTGCTTTTGTAGCCCGGTCGGTATGCCGTACCACCAACCACGACATCGGCGCCTTCTGCCTCGTTGCAGTAGTTCGATAGAAAATCGTCCGAGCCTGGGAGGGCATCTGCATCTAAAAAGAGTAAAAATGCCCCTGAAGCCAGTTGGCTTAAACCGTTTCTATTTGCGCTGCGTCCTTGTGTGGTAGATTGAATGTATCGACAATTTGCCATTGCTTCCCACCAGGAAGACATTGGGTGTTTTTCAGGGTGTTGGTCGCTGATGATTACTTCGGTTGACCAGTTTTTTGGCAACTTACCTTCGGCACAGTGCTCAAGTTCTTTGAGCAAAGAGCTCACATCATCGCCGTATGAGGCAATACAGATGCTAAGCGTATGTGTTGAGCTGCTCAAAAGCTTACAGATTTGAGACGACCGAATCTTCTACTTTACCGCCACTTACCTTCAAAGTTCTGTTGGCGTATTTGTGGATCATTTGGTAGTCGTGCGTGGCCATTAAAACGGCTGTGTTCTGATCTGTCAGTGAGAGCAGTAATGACATGATTTCCTCAGAGGTACGAGGGTCTAAATTCCCCGTAGGCTCGTCAGCGAGGATCACTTTTGGAGCATTCAGTAAGGCGCGTGCTATAGCCACACGCTGCTGTTCACCGCCTGATATCTCGAAAGTGCTTTTGTGTTTCTTGTTCTGCATGCCCACTAAGGTGAGAACCTCGACTATTCTCGCCGAACGCTTGTCTTTGTCTTTCCAGCCTGTGGCGCGTAGAACAAAGTCTAGATTGGCTTCTACACTTCGGTCACTGAGCAATTGAAAATCTTGGAATACAATACCTATATCTCTGCGTAGTGCAGGAATATTTTTGCTGCGTAAGCCGTTCAATGTATGTCCAGCAACCGTAGCTGTGCCCTGTGCTAGCGGTAGGTCACCGTATAAGGTTTTTAAAAGTGAGCTTTTTCCAGAGCCCGTCTGGCCTATCAAATACACGAATTCACCGGTATCGATTTTAAAGCTTACGTCTGTGAGAACTAGGTGTTTGCCTTGAAAGACGTTTGCATTCTGTACTTCAATTGTTGCCATGTACGGTCGATGATTTTAAGCAGATTCAAAGTTAGAAGAAATACCAAACGATTGAGGTCGTGCGTTTTTTGATGTGAATAACTCAACCGAATTCACAAGATTGGCTCTTAAGTAGGCCATGAGCATGGGTTATTTTTAAGCCTAAACGTGAACGATATGCGTACCCGATTTTTTCTAGCGATTCTGCTAGTTTCTAGCTTCAACGTGCATGCCCAACAGACCACTGCTGAGCAAGGATTTGAGGCAACCTTTAATTCAAGTGTTGACCTTTTCGACGACGGACTCTATGCTGCGGCGAGAGTAGGATTTGACGAGCTTTTGTCGTCGGATTTACCGACACAGAGTTTTTTGAAAGAGGAAAGTAGTTTCTATAGAGCGCTGTGTGCACTCTATTTGATGAACGAAAACAGCGAATATTTCTTGTCGTACTTCGCGCAGACGTACCCGTTAAGTCCAAGATGGCAAGAGGCACACGTTACTGCTGCTAACTACTACTTCAACAACCGCAGGTACAAAAAGGTGGTGCAATGGTTGGGTGCAATTGATGCAGCTGAAGTCCCAAGCGCTTTTAGAAGTGAATACTATTTCAAATTGGCCTACAGTTACCTAATAGCTAAGGACGTTGAAAAGGCGCGTAACCTCTTCTTCCAAGGGACCAGCTACAAGGGAGAATACCAAAATTACCACCAGTATTACTACGGGCACATCGCTTATGAGGCAGAACAATACAGCACCGCTTTGGGTCAATTCAAACTACTGATTGGCGACGAGAAGTTTGGCGGTGTGGTGCCGTACTACCTCAGTCAGATTTATTACAAAACAGGCGATATCGATCAATTGCTTTCGGTAGGAGAGTCCCTTCTTGCACAAGCAGTTCCTTCGCGTGCAGCAGAGGTAGCTAAACTCATCGGTGAGGGGTACTATCAGAAATCGAACTGGAAAGAAGCTGCTCTTTATTTAGAGAAGCACAAAGAGCTGGGCGGCAAGCTGAGTATTCAAGACAACTATAAGCTTGGCTTCGTTTTGTACAAGACACGCAGGTACGAAGAAGCAATCAAGGCGTTCAACAAGATTCATAATCGCGGAGATGATTTGGGCCAGAGTGCCTACTATCATTTGGCCGATTGTTACCTGAAGACCGGTAAAAAGACGGAGGCTCAAGGGGCATTCTTTAAAGCGAGCCAAAGCGGTAGCGACAAGCGCCTTCGTGAGGATGCCTATTTCAATTATGCAAAATTGGCGTACGATAGTGCTACACCGTTTGAGCAACCTTTAGATATTTTCAAGGAATTCTTGAAGAAGTACCCAAACAGCAAGTATCGCGCGGAAGCGAATGAATATTTAGCCAACCTGTATCTAAATTCTAAGGATTACGAGAGTGCTATGAAGGCGATCTCTTCGGCAGGGTTGGAACAGCCGACCATGCAAGGGGCCTATCAGAAAGTAGCGTATTTCCGTGGGGTGCAACATTTTAATGCTATTCAGTATCCGGCGGCTAAGCGCATGTTTGAGCGGTCTTTGGATTATCCCTTAAGCAATGTGTATACGGCCTTGGCGCATTACTGGTTGGCTGAGGTGGCTTATAGAGCCAAGGACTTTGAAGGTGCTCTGCTAGAGTTGGCGAAATTTGAAGCTACTCCCGGATCTGCGACATTGAGCCAATACAAGCGAAGCCTGTACAACAAAGCCTACGCAAATTTCTCAAAGGGCAATTATGAGGCGGCAGCGACAACCTTCAGATTGTATTTAAACAAGCAACGACCGGGCACAAAGCTTGCGAATGATGCCGAATTACGCTTGGCAGATTCTTACTTCATGACGAGCCAATACAACAATGCCATCAACTACTACCAGACGTATCTCGGCCGTAGTGTTCCGGATGCGGATTACGCGATGTTCCAGCAGAGCCTCTGCTTTGGTTTGGTAGATGATGATCAGCGGAAGGCAGGAAGTCTAGAAACATTGGTGAAGAAGTATCCGAATTCTGTGTACGCAACTGATGCCTATTTTGAGTTGGGAGAGACCTACATGAAAATGGGCAAGGAAAACCAGGCAGAGTCTATTTTCACCGCATTCATTCAGGATTACCCGAAGTCTCGATTCATCAAAAATGCGCACATCGCATTGGGTCTGATCTACCGTACACAAGGAAAAGGCAACAAGGCATTGGACCAGTTCAAGAGCGTTGTAGAAGATTTCCCGAATACTGCTGAAAGTAGGGAGGCGCTTGGATTGGCGAAGATTCAGTTTGCGGAATTGGACCAGCTAACGGGTTATGTCGATTGGATTCAAACCTTAACGGGAACCGACATCGGTCAAGGTCAGCTGGATTCCACTTTATACAACGGAGCTTACGACCGCTACAGTTTTGGCGATTGTGAAGGAACATTGAAAGGCATGACGGATTACTTGAATAAGTTTCCAGATGGAATTTTCAGAGTTCCGGCAAATTATTACCTCGCTGAATGTGCATTCAGTCAAGGCCAAGATTCCCTAGCACAGTCGGCTTATGAATTCGTAGCGGCTTCAGGCGAGCTGAGCTTCCTTAAACAGACCGTAGAGCGTTTAGCCTCGCTGTACTATGCAGCTCAAGATTTTGAGCAAGCCTTCTATTACTACGAGCAGGTGCTTGGACTAGTGGGTAATGCCGATGAAGGTCGCCGGGCTCGATTGGGACTGATGCGTTGTGCGAAGTCTTTGGACAATGTACCGGTAGTAATGCAATATTCAGAGAGTTTGTTGCAAGATGAGGCTTTGCCGACCGATTGGAAGACTGAGGCCTTGCTCAACGCTGCTCGCAGCGCCTATGAGCTAAAGGACAGTGCCAATGCAAAATTGTACTACACTCAGGTCAAAGCAGATATCAAAGGAGAGGCGCAAGCTGAAGCCACCTTTTATTTGGCAGAGTTTGACCATGTCATTGGCAAATACGAAGGATCCAATGATTTGTTGTTCTGGATGATAGAGAACCTGCCAACCTATCGGAAATGGCGCTGGAATTCGCTCATTTTAATGGCGAAGAACTACGCAGGATTGCGCGATGATTTCCAAGCGAACTACACGCTGGATTTTGTCATCGACAATGCGGATTTCGGTGATTATGCGGCTCAAGCGAGTGCGTTTAAATCGGAATTGGCCCTTCAAAGAGAAAGAGAAGAGCGCAACACCATTGGCGTGGACAGCCTGAGTATGGAAGATTTCGAAATGGAATCTATTGAAGAATTAGAAGAATAAGGAATGATGAAGATGAGATTCCAATTAAGAATAGTCGCAACAGCTGCACTTATTGTGGGTGTGAATGCTTCACTATTGGCCCAAGAAGAAACAGGTACCGGCGATGAGGTAAAAAGCGTGGAGATACGCGTTGTAGAAGAGTATCAAGCACAGGTCCGAAGTGCTCAAAAGATCAGCGAGCAGCCTTCGTTTTCGGATACAACTTCTGAAAAGCTACCTGTAAGTGTCCGTATCAATCCCAAGGCGATGTCTCTGGATTTTGCGCCTGAGGCTATCCCAGCCATCCGTTTGGGTAGAGTGAAGTTGCCTAAGTTGCCCACACAGAGTGTTAGCGTGGGCGGTGGAAATTATGCAAGCTCCTACGCAAGCTTTATTCTGAGCTCGCCGCGCAGTAAGAAAAACGTATGGGGCGTTCGAGCACTTCACCAGGGTGCACTCAGCGGCGTGAGTGATGTTGATTATTTGCGCCAACCTCAGTACGAAAATGAGGTGCTGGCAGATTTCCAACGTGCGACAAAGAGCTATAACTTTAAAACTCAGGCCTTGCTCAAAGCAGATTATATCAGTTATTACGGGGCTTTGACTCCGTTGACGGTAGTGCCGG
>CBFHHP010000049.1:5332-6884 GCA_965655745.1 uncultured Schleiferiaceae bacterium | reverse complement strand
AGATAGCACGCCGGGAGCATGGCAGCAGCAATATGGTTTGTCCCAGCAATGGTTGAGAACGACGAACCCAACGAGTAAGGTGAAATTCGCCTACCGCAGTGGGGGTGTTTCCTACAAATACACGGCTGCAGGAATGGCGACTAGCGAGCATTTAGCGAAAACACAACACCGTTTTGAGATTTACGCAGACGAGCAGGACATTAGCCTAGATCTAGGGTATCAATTCGCGAGTGTGAACTCTTGGGCCGATTCTTCTGCTGCTGCTTACCACAACTTTGCCATAGCTCCTTACACCAGTGGAAAGAAGGGTATTCTGAGTTACGAGTTTGGATTGAACTTCACAGGCACACAAACTAGTGGTCTTGGCATCGATCGTTTTGAATATTACGTGTACCCGAAGGTTAATCTTCAAGCAGAGCTTCTTAAGCGTACACTTGCTGTTTATGGTGGTTGGGACGGTACTGCGAAGCAAAATACTTTGGAGAGTATGATTTCACAGGTGCCCTTCCTTTCTATGGATCAAGAATACCGCCTCTCAGGCTCTAACAAAGGGTATGTGGGTATGCAAGGCGCATTGGCAGGAAAGCTTCAATACCGCGTGGAGGGATCGCTTACTTCGATGAATGATGCTTTGATGTTCCAGCGCGATTCGCTCTTGATGCTTAGTGAGGTCAATGGTCAGCAAATTGCGGCACTTCAGGCAGTCTATGCTGAAAATGTAGTGAAAACAGGTGTCCGTGGGGAATTGAACCTACCTCTAAAGCACTTCGTAGCGTCAACTTATGCTGAACTAAACAACTATTCAGGCGATGCTTTCTTAGGCCAAGAAGGACGCGTTTTGGGTGCTATGGTAGATTACAGCATTAATGAGCTTTCTATTGGGGCTAATCTGCGCTATGTTGGCGGTCGATACAACAGCTCAGACTATACCCTTTACCTGTTGGAAGATTATATGGATTTAAGTGCGCGTGTCGATTACAAAATCAATGAAAATTTGAGCATGAGTTTACGCGGTTATAACTTGCTGAATCAGAGGTATATGCTGTGGCAGGGATACGGTGTTCGTGGCACCCGTGGCATGTTCGTTCTCAACTACCAATTTTAATTCCAAAGAAGGTGCTTCATTTTCGCTGTAACCCGCGAGAATGTTAATAACAATGTTGGTAAGTGCACCCCGCTAGGAGGGGATAAAAGGGTAGAATTGGACCCCAGAAAGTTATCTTTGTTAGAATAGCAAAAAAGCACAAAACTCAACCGTTATGAGCGAAGAGCAAAACAACTATGATGGAGGGTCCATTCAGATACTTGAAGGACTAGAAGCCGTAAGAAAACGTCCAGCCATGTACATTGGCGATGTGGGCGTAAAAGGTCTCCACCACCTAGTATACGAGGTAGTAGATAACTCGATTGATGAAGCCCTTGCTGGCTATGCAACTGATATCTACGTTACAATCAACGAAGACAACAGTATCACGGTTAAAGATGATGGTCGTGGTATCCCAACAGATATGCACCCGAAAGACGGCCGTTCTACTCTAGAGGTAGTAATGAC
>CBFHHP010000049.1:0-5233 GCA_965655745.1 uncultured Schleiferiaceae bacterium | reverse complement strand
GGTTAAAGATGATGGTCGTGGTATCCCAACAGATATGCACCCGAAAGACGGCCGTTCTACTCTAGAGGTAGTAATGACTGTACTTCACGCCGGGGGTAAATTCGATAAAGATTCTTACAAAGTATCCGGTGGTTTGCACGGGGTGGGTGTGAGCTGTGTGAATGCACTCTCAACAATGCTTCATGCAGAAGTACATCGCAATGGAGAGAAGCACGAAGTTGAGTTCTCGCGTGGTGCCGCAAAATACCCAACCCGTAAGATTGGTGATACAGATTACCGCGGAACCATCGTGACCTTCAAACCGGATGGTGAGATCTTCGAAGAATTGACCTACCAATACGAGATTCTAGCAAAGCGTATGCGCGAGTTGGCTTTCTTGAACAAGGGTATATCAATCACCTTGACGGACCTTCGTGAGAAAGACGAAAAAGGTGAATTCTTAGGCGAACGTTTCCACTCGCAAGACGGTCTCGCGGGCTTCGTGAAATACATTGACGAAAACCGTGATACAATCATGCCTCAAGTGATGTGTATGGAAGGCGAGCGCGACGGCATCCCTGTGGAAGTAGCAATGCACTACAACACCTCCTACAACGAGAACATTCACTCCTACGTTAATAACATTAATACGCACGAAGGTGGTACACACCTTGCAGGTTTCCGAAGAGCACTAACACGTACGCTGAAGAAATACGCTGACGAAAGCGGTCTTCTTGCTAAAGAAAAAGTAGAAGTGAGCGGTGATGATTTCCGTGAAGGCTTAACCGCCGTTATCTCTGTTAAGGTTATGGAGCCTCAGTTCGAGGGACAGACTAAAACCAAACTGGGTAACAAAGAGGTGAGTGGAGCCGTAGATAAGCTCGTTGGGGAGATGTTGACGAATTTCCTCGAAGAGCATCCGAATGAAGCAAAAATTATCGTTCAGAAAGTTCTTTTGGCAGCACGTGCACGTGTTGCAGCAAAGAAAGCTCGTGAAATGGTACAGCGCAAAGGTTCGATGTCTTCTATGGGACTTCCAGGGAAGTTGAGCGATTGTTCTGAAACAGATCCAGAAGTATGTGAGATCTTCCTTGTAGAGGGTGATTCTGCAGGGGGTACGGCCAAACAAGGTCGTGACCGTAACTTCCAGGCGATCTTGCCGCTTCGTGGTAAGATCTTGAATGTAGAAAAGGCTATTTCTCACAAGGTTTTTGAAAACGAAGAAATCAAGAACATGTACACGGCACTAGGGGTAAGTGTGGGTACCGAGGAAGACGAGAGAGCCTTGAACTTAGCCAAGCTTCGTTACCACAAGATTGTGATCATGACGGATGCCGATGTGGATGGTAGCCACATTTCAACCTTGATCTTGACCTTCTTCTTCCGTTACATGCGTGAGTTGGTAGAATTAGGATATGTATACATCGCGAATCCGCCGTTGTATTTAGTGAAGAAGGGTCAGAAAAGCTCGTATGCTTGGAACGACGACCAGCGCGATGCACTACAACTAGAGTTTGGAGGCGAAACTGGACAAGGTGTGGGTGTACAGCGTTACAAAGGTCTTGGTGAGATGAATGCGGATCAGTTGTGGGAAACTACAATGAATCCTGATGAGCGCATTTTGAAGCAAGTCACTATCGACGACAGTGCCGAAGCCGATCGCATCTTCTCGATGCTCATGGGTGATGATGTTCCGCCGCGTAGAGACTTTATCGAGCGCAACGCTAAATACGCAAACATTGACGCTTAAGAAGCTTCATATTTTAAAGAAAGCCTCCTTCATTGGGGGCTTTTTTGTAGCTGTTCAATTGCTACTTAGTAGCTGTGGTCGTGAAGATCATAGCGACAAGATGGTTTTTCGCTACAACGAGCCTGCCGGTATCCCTACATTGGATCCGGCCTTTGCTCGTGATAAAAGCACCATTTGGGCAGTTGGACAGTTGTACGAAGGTTTGTTTGCCTTGAACGAGAACAATGAAGTAGTGCCTGCGCTTGCAGCGTATTACGAGGTGGAGAATACTACCTATTCCATTTTCCTACGCGAGGCTCATTTCCATTCAGGACGTCGTATTACTGCTTCTGATGTTGCCTATTCTTTTGATCGTCTGGTAGATCCGGCAGTAGCTTCACCCGGTGCATGGGTTCTTGAGCGCGTAAAGGATGTTGTAGCTGTTAATGACACCATTCTTCGCATCGAACTTCATGAGCCTTTTGCGGCTTTCCCTTCATTGCTGACCATGCCGTACTGCGCGGTAGTAGATTCAGTGGCAGCGAAGGCAGGTAAATTGGCCACAGAGGCTGGCGGTAGCGGACCATTTAAATTCCATAAATGGCATTTTGGTGAGAAGCTGATACTGCATAAGAACGAGAATTATTGGCGTAGAGACGACAACGGGCAGTCTTTGCCCTATCTAGACGGGGTGAGTGTGTCTTTCTTGCCTGACCAGCAGAGTGCGTTCTTGGAATATCTAGTTGGCTCGTTTGATTTACTTCCTAATATTGATCCTAGTTTTAAGGACGATCTTCTAACGGCGGATGGAGCCATGCAAGAGCGCTATAGGGAAGACCATATTCTAGAGCGTAGTCCATTCCTGAACACAGAATTCTTATTGTTTAACGCCGATGCAGAAATTCCGTACGAATTGCGTTGGGCAATCAATGCTGGAATCGACCGAATACAGATGATGAAATTGCTGCGAAGCGGTATCGGTCGGCCGGCCAGTGGAGGAATCGTTCCCTTTGGCCTGCCGGGACACAATGAACATATAGGTGTTGATTACCAGCCAGATAGTGTGAAAGCGCTGCTTGAATCTATTGATGAGTTGCCGGAATTGACCTTAACGACGGTTGCCAACTATAGAGATGTATGTGAATTTGTACAAGGTTCTTTGGGCCAATTAGGCTGGTCTATCGCCGTCGACATAGTGCCGTCAGCGACGCTGCGCAGCGAGAAGAGTACCGGAACATTGGACTTTTTCCGCGCGTCGTGGATTGCCGATTATCCCGATGCGGAGAATTATGCCTTACTATTTGCGTCGACGATGAAGGCACCGGCTGGGCCTAATTATTCACGGTATTCAAACCCAGAATATGATGGTTTGTACGAGAAGTTGGTAGCCGCTACGGTAGATTCTGTCAAAATGGATTTGGCAGGCAAGGCTGATGCTTTGTTAATGCGTGATGCGGCCTGTGTTCCTTTGTACTACGATGAGGTGGTTCGTGTATACCCTAAGGGTACGAGGGGATTGAAGACGAACGCACTCAATGCCTTATTGCTCAACGAAGTTACTCTTCCTCAGAAGTAGCTTTTTCTTCGATTGGAGGACCAATAGTAGTAACTAAAGGGTAATGATCGCTGAGGTTGATGTGGTCTATGTATTGATCGTAGCTTTCAATGCCTTCTGAATGCAATGTCCAATCGATGCGAATAGGTAAGTACCTGCGTTTCAACGGTTCAAAGCTTCCCATTTTTCCAGAGCCCTTGAAAATGTATGGGTCTTCAAGGTTGAACAGAAGCCTTGCATAGAGATTACCTCCTGGCACGCTGTTGAAGTCTCCACAGAGCACCACAGGATGCGGACTTTCTTCGATCCACTCTAGGATGGATTTGCTTTGAAGTCCTCTTGTTCGATCAGAACCGGCCAATTTTCGAGCGATTTGCTTTCCGCGCTCTAGCAATTCTTCTGTACTTGGCGCGACCTCCATATCACCGTCCTGTACACCTGTAGAGTTTAAGTGAACATTGATGAATCGAACGGTATCCCACGGAAGTACTATATCAGCCAATCCCGCACTGCGAGTAGGGTATCTCTTTCCTTGATTGACATAGGAAAAAGTCAACGGCTCTGTGTGGATGATTGGGTATTTAGAGAAAATTCCAACGCTATATCTACTGATTTTAGGTGCGAAAGCCACATTACTGAATGATTTCTCGAGCGGTTTGTGACTGGGGCGTCGCACCTCCTGCAAACAGAGCACATCGATATTCTCCTTTTCCGCCCAAGCGCTCATTTTCTCAGGAGCATCTAAGCCTTGGTAAAAAGCACGCACATTGTAGGTGGCGATGCGAAGGCAATCTTGAGGCGGATCCTTTGGTTTGGCAAACGGGAACTGCGCTAGGGCAGGAATAAGAGTCAAGGTAATCCCGATCAAATTTGGTAAAATGCGCTTCGTGGAAATTCGAAGGGTCACTAAAAGCAATACGAAATGAGGTACGATCAACGTTGGGAAAATCAACGAAAGCAAACTAGCTCCAGCGAAGATGTTGGCCGGTAATAAGGATCCTAATCCACTCACCACAGTAGCTAAGAGCAGGAGGCGGTTGATCCCGGTGAGTATGAAACGGCGTTTTCTCACTCTTCGTTGGAAATCTTGAATAAGTAGGCCTTTTCCTCCTTGGACAAGCTGTCGTAGCCTTTTTCTTTGATTTTATCGAGTATGGCGTCCATCTTAGCGGTGTCCTGGCTCGATTTGGAAGAGGAGCCTTTTGGCTTTTTTACTTTTTCGTATTTGACGTAGCTGCTTTCACCAAAGCTGAATCCACGGCGCTTCTTTTTTGACTTTGGGCGGAAAAGCATATTTCTTACCGCATCAATGATTTGAAAGAGGTAAACGTTCCACTCGTGTCCTTGTCGCATGCTTCGGATGAAGAAAAAGGCAACAATAGCTCCGCCAAGGTGCGCAATATGACCTCCAGCGTTTGATCCAGTCAGGTTTAAGACATCTAGCGTTACAATACCCGCTGCGAGCATCCAATATTTGATTTCGAAGATGCCCCACAATCTTACAGGCATCTGCGGCATATATAAGGCTCCGGCTACCAAAACAGCAATACATCCTGCACTTGCACCTACCATAGAGCCTTGACCAAGTATTGGGCTAAGGTTATAGAGTATGATGTACAAAAGACCACCACCAATGCCGCCGTAGATATATAGGGCGAGCATTCTCTTTTCACCGAGGTACTCCATCAAGATCTTCCCTGAGAAATAGAGCACGATCATGTTGAAGAGTATGTGACGGAAGCCAAAGTGAGTAAACATGTACGTCAAAATGGTCCAAGGTCTAAGGAGCAGCCTCAACGGATCGGAAGGAAGTGCGAGTAAATCGTCGGCGAGGTTTGGGATTAAACCAAAGTTTCCAGTGAACAGGCTAGTAAAGGCATTGGTCAATGCAAACAACAGGAATACTGAAATATTCAGGTAAAGCAAACGCGTCAGGTAATCTCCCTGGAAGGCATCGTATTTCGCTCTTT
>CBFHHP010000048.1:0-12508 GCA_965655745.1 uncultured Schleiferiaceae bacterium | reverse complement strand
TGCTGTGTTCACTCCAAGTAGTACTGAGCCATTGCCAATCGATAAATGCGGCAAATAAAAGTATTGGGGCAAAGCGGAAATGTTTCTTACCTGCGGCTAGCACCCCCAAGGCCATGATGATCAGCCCATACACAGGACTGAGCCAAGTAAAGGCGAACGGGAGCAAGGCTGCGCCAATACCGCCCGTGATGTGCAAGTAAGAATGTGGTTTTGTCATCGGTTATTTAACGCCTAGGAGGGCCTCCATCGTACCTTGATCAAGCAAAATACTTGCTGCAGCGTTGATTTGTGCATCCCGCGTTAAACCACGCTCCAAGGTGCCCTCCAAACCGAAGTGCTTTTGAACGAGGAAATCTTCTAGATACTCGGTAATCTCAGCACGTTGGCTTTCGAGCACTTTTCCTTTTCGCTGCTCAACACTTGCAAGAAGGTCTTGAATATCTTCTTCACTCAGGTAGTCCAATTCTGATGCCGCCTTTTCCAGCTGCTTTAATTTTCGCTCACCCAAACTTTCAAAGGTGAACGCTTCGTCGGTCAAAAACTCTTTAAAAGCCGTCCACTGCACTTCACTAAGGGCAAAAGCATCTGGATAAGTACCTTCCATCGAGCCCATCACGCTTGCTGCGTAGCGCAAATCTAGACCCTTCGAGCTCATCGCGCTGACAAATTCCGGATAGTAGGCATCAGCCAACGTTGAATCTGGATGAATGCCGTCGCCATCGACCACAGGTCTGCCAATGGTGGTTGCAAACTCCTTTTGCGCCGCTTTTTTCGTACGTTTTCCGTTCTCGTCGCGGTCGTAGTTGACCTTTTGAATGCAGCGTCCTGAAGGCGTATAATACTTGGCAACAGTCACCTTCATTTGAGCCCCGAAGGGAAGCGGTTTAATCTGTTGTACCAACCCTTTACCAAAACTCTTCTCGCCCAGAATGACCCCGCGGTCTAAATCTTGAATAGCGCCAGCAACAATCTCAGAAGCTGATGCACTGCGATCGTCTACTAGCACTGCTAAAGGTAGATCCGGGAACAGGGTTTTTGCCGCCTTGCGGTACACGTCTTGAATTTCTCCACCGCGACCACGGGTGCTCACAATAGTGTCCTTAGTATCGCTGAAATAACTGACAATCTTCACGGCCTCCATGAGCAATCCACCACCATTGCCGCGCAGGTCTAAAATGATGCCTTTAGGATCTTGTTTTTTGAGATTCACCAAAGCGTTTCTCACCTCAGAAGAAGCTTTTGCTGTGAATCCATCGAGGTAGACATAGCCAATTCCGTCCTCGCGCATGCCATAAAACGGCACTGCCTTAGAAGTAATATTTTGACGGTTGAAGGTAAAGACCTCCTCCTTGCCACCGCGCTCGACCACCACCTTTACTTCGCTATCCGGTGTTCCTTTCATTAGGGAGCTTACATCCGAAATAGAAAAATCATCAATAGACGTGTCGTCGACCTTTTTGATAATGTCCCCGACCTGAATTCCGGCCGCTTTCGCAGGTCCGCTGTTGTTTAAATCAGAGATGTAAATGTCCTTTTCGATTTTTTGAATGACACATCCAATGCCGCCATACTCGCCGGTTTGTATCAGTCGGACATCCTCAACCTTATCTTCAGCGTAGTACACGGTATACGGGTCCAATTCTTTCAGCATCCCCTTAATCGCACTCCCGACTGCCTGCTCTGCACCGATCTCATCGACATAATTCACCTGTACCTGTTGCAGCACCGCGGTAAACACTTCTAATTGCTTGCTCGTTTCAAACGGATCTCCGGCCGCCGCACTCATCAGCACGCCCGCACTTACAATCACCGCCCAAAGGCTCATCTTATTCTTCATCTGCCAATTCTTTTTTTCGCTGCTCCGCATAGGCCTCAAGTAACTTCAAATATCCTGCCTCGAGAAAGGCGTAATCGTTAGTTCGGTTTCCTAAATAACGGATGGACCAGATCTCAGCCACACCACTATCGAAAACTTTGTATTTATTCAAGCGGTACAATTCCCGCATTTGTCGTTTCATCTTGTTGCGCTCCACAGCTTTTTTAAGCCCGCGCTTCGGCGCCACAATCGCCACTTTTCTCTGTATCCCATCCTCTAGCTCCGCTTCCATGTAACGCAACGAGAATGGAAAGGATTTCACGCCACGACCTTCGGCATGGAGGCCGTCGAAATGTTCCTTCTTAGTGAGGTGTTCTTTTTTGGGAAAACTGTAGCGCATAAAAAAGGCCCGGCGCATGCGCCGGGCCCTAAATTTACAATATATCTTACTTCTTGTTTGCCACTTTGATGTAATCGCTGATGGCCTTAGTCATCGATGGGGCGTCCGGCGTTGGTGCAGGGATATCAACGATCAATCCGTGATTTTCCGCCTCTTTTTGCGTCGTTGGTCCAAAACAAGCCAAGCGCGTTTTGTTCTGTTTGAACTCCGGGAAGTTCTCGTACAAACTCTTAATCCCAGAAGGAGAGAAGAACACCAAAATATCGTAGAATACATTTTCTAGGTCGCTCAAATCGCTCACTACTGTATTGAATAAAATCGCACGGGTATAGTCAATGCCTGCATCTGCCAACGCTTCTGGGATAGAAGGCTTTAAGCTGTTTGAAGAAGGCATTAAGAATTTTTCGTTTTTGAATTTCTTCAGCGTTGGAATTAACTCTTCGATCTTCAAATTGCCGTGGTAAATCTTGCGCTTGCGGTACACTACATATTTCTGCAAGTAATAAGCGATTGCCTCAGAAATACAGAAGTAACGTGTATCTGGACTGATCTGAACACGCATGTCTTCACACATACGGAAGTAGTGGTCAACAGCATTTTTAGAAGTCAAGATGACGTTGCGGTAATCTCTTATTTGGATTTTATCCTTTCTAAAGTTGGATGCGGTTACCCCTTCCACGTGAATGAACGATCGGAAATCCACATCTACCTTGTGCTTATCGGCAAGTGTGAAAAAAGGGTGAGATTCGGTGGTTGGCTCCGGTTGTGACACCAAAATCGACTTCACTTTTGTTTGTCTATCTGCCATGAGTGTTAGTTGACGAACGAAAAAATTAATACTAGTTCGAGCGTGCAAAGGTAAGACATTGCATAAAAACGAGCCCCACCGCTTCCAATATTTCGAAGTACGGGACTCTTTAAAGCGAACCAAAGCAATCCAATAAAGTGACCTACACCAAGCAGATAGGTGCCAGCATTTAACCACGCTTCATTAATGAGCAATGCGCACAGCACGATTAGACACACAAGGCTATAGACGTAGCTCAACTGAATACCCCCAAAAAGATCTGTACCATTTTGAAGCGTATTATTTGAGGAAA
This sequence comes from uncultured Schleiferiaceae bacterium, assembly GCA_965655745.1. GTDB lineage: Bacteria > Bacteroidota > Bacteroidia > Flavobacteriales > Schleiferiaceae > UBA10364. The sequence continues at coordinate 9,192 of CBFHHP010000048.1, read as the reverse complement.
ACAGCAGGCTCAATAGAATAGAAAAAACCAAACGGGCTAAAAGAACGATGATTATAGCTAAGGGTGCTTCCCACCACAATAATTTTAAATCTAAAGCTTCTCCAAGCACAAAGAATAATGCTGCGGGAAGTACCAAACTGATTACGGATGCGCTTAAGGGACCGCGAGAATCACCCAGGTCTTCCCATTGAAGTCGAATCCATTTGGCGAATACCTCTGGCTTAAGAGCTCGGAAAACACCAAGGACTGCGAAGAATCCAATAAACAACCATTTTACGTCCATCTAGGACGCAAAGTTACTTTAAAACTACGTGCTTGTATTGAATGCTACCGTCCGAATATTCTGCGTGCAAGATGTAGTTACCTCGGGCTAGGGCGCTCACGTCTAAAATGGCTTGATCTTCCAAAGAGGCTGAATAGTCGAGCTGTATAAATCGGCCCAGCGTGTTGTACAAACGAATAGCTATTAGACCCTCTGCCTCCACCTTCAAAGTTGACGAAGCTGGATTAGGATATACCATCAAAGCCATGCCTTCAGACTCTTCAAAACCGATGCTGCTTCCTGTGCTCTTATAGAGTGTTTTTGAAGTGGTCATCACATAATCTCCTGAATTTTGTCCATTGCTATTGGTAAAATTAATCGCAGCATAAACTGTTATGCTATCTGGAAATGTCGTGCCGTCAACATCAAAGGTCCAATGAATACTGTCATTGGTTACCGCTGTACCGCTGCTATTATGCGTAATATAGTCACTGACTTTTTTTGCCCCAGCACCGGGGTTTGAGGTTGCAAATTGACTTCCATTAGCGTCTTCTACACTTGCCATAAAACCAACTTTAGAAGAAGCTCCATTTGGTTTTACCCCAATGGTTATACCGATAGTATTTCCATCTGAAATGCTATCGGTGGAAGATAAAATGGAAATAACCTCGCCTCCCATTGGGCTTCCAGCGCTATGACAATAACCTCCGGAACAAGTCTGTCCATTGTCTCCGGGTGAGCCGCTTTTTCCAGCAGGTGATCCTCCGCTGTTAGTGTACGAATATGTTGAGATGCCCATAAGGGCGATAATGAGTAACGATTTCTTCATGGGGCGTCCTTTTAAAGTTAATGGTGAAACTCTGAGTTGAATTTATAACAATTTTTCACCTTTTGTGTTTAATTTCACAACCACTCAAGAAAACTACACAAGCATGGTGGATCAATTTCAACACCCAGATTACTACCTACTAGACGAACTGCTCAGCGAGGAACACAAAATGATTCGTGACGCTACCCGCGAATGGGTTAAGCGTAGCGTAAGTCCCATCATTGAAGATTTCGCACAGCGTGCCGCTTTTCCGCAACACTTAGTTAAAGAAATGGGCGAGGTAGGTCTTTTCGGTCCATATGTACCTGAAGAGTATGGAGGTGCCGGTCTCGACCACATCAGCTATGGACTTATGATGCAGGAAGTCGAACGCGGCGATTCAGGCATTCGATCTACTTGTTCTGTGCAGAGCTCTCTAGTCATGTTCCCTATTTACGCTTATGGAAGTGAGGAGCAAAAGCAAAAATTCCTACCAAAATTGGCCACGGGTGAATACCTCGGCTCATTTGGACTAACGGAGCCAAACTTTGGGTCCAATCCGGGCGGAATGACGACCAACTTCGTTGAAGACGGCGATGATATCATACTAAATGGTGCCAAGATGTGGATATCAAATTCGCCGTTTTGTGATATCGCTGTTGTTTGGGCGAAAAATGAGGCCGGACGTATCAAAGGTGTGATCGTTGAACGTGGTATGGAAGGATTTACCACACCGGAAACACATAACAAATGGTCGCTTCGTGCTTCGGCTACGGGCGAGCTAGTATTTGACAACGTACGCGTCCCGAAATCAAATATTTTACCGGGTCGTGATGGCCTCGGTGCACCGCTATCTTGCTTGGATAGTGCGCGCTTTGGTATTGCATGGGGCGCCTTGGGTGCTGCTATGGATTGTTACGACACGGCATTGAGGTATTCGAAAGAACGCATTCAGTTCGGCAAGCCCATTGCTGCTTTCCAGTTGCAACAGAAAAAATTGGCAGAGATGATTACCGAAATCACCAAGGCACAGTTGCTGACTTGGCGTTTGGGTCATCTTAAAAATGAGGGTCGTGCGACCTCTGCTCAAATTTCAATGGCAAAGCGAAACAACGTGGAAATCGCATTGAAAATTGCACGTGAAGCGCGCCAAATGTTGGGCGGAATGGGTATTACTGGTGACTTCTCAATCATGCGACACATGATGAATTTGGAGAGTGTGGTAACCTATGAAGGAACACATGACATTCATCTGTTAATCACCGGTTTAGACATCACTGGCGAGAACGCTTTTGTTTAATCAATTCGTAATACGAATCACATTTACCCCGTCAAAGGAACAGCTGTATTCTTTTATCGGCAGTGTGTAGCTGGTATCCACGCTCTGGCCATCCAGAAGTTGGTATTGGTGTGCGTCGCACCCACAGGTAAAATAGAAATCTCCATTGGTGCTTTCTAGCACGCCACAACCGTCAGCCCAGTGCTCTGGACAAGCGGCTTCGTAAGCCGCAAAATCATAGAATTGGCCGTCAAAATACCGGCGGTAAACCAAGACCCCAGCATGACCTGCATTGGGCAGCAATAATTGGCCTCCAACTACGGTCAGATTGAAGCTCGAAGGGTCGCTCACGTAGACTGTTTCATCGACCAAAGGTTCCGGAATATCGTAGACAACGTTGGTATTGTTGCATGCACTTAATCCCAACACCAGCAACAGCAAGGCCTGTAAGGGATTGTTTATCAGTCTGTAAAGTCTTTCACTCATTGGCTGCAAGATAGCTCGATTTCATTGTCAATTCTCCGATTCTGATGCTTATATTTACGGACTTATAACCCAAAAGTAAAGCCAGTATTTATGGTCAAAAGAATACTCACGCTTATTATGGTCTTTGCTGTAGCGCTCAGCTACGGTCAAACTCGTCCCGGATCTATTAAGGGAACGGTCAAGGATAAGCGCACCGGCGAAGTCATTCCATTTGCTACGGTAATCGTAAAAGACAAGGATGTTGTCATTGCAACAGGAACGACGGATTTCGATGGAAAGTATAACATCAACCCGGTGAATGCGGGGGTGTACAACCTTACTTGTAATTTCATCGGTTACGCAGATTTCAACCTCAACGGTGTAACGGTTTATTCCGGAAAGCCCAAGGTGGTCAACTTCAACATGACCGTTGAAAGTACTATGATCCAGGAGGTCACGGTTACCGCCCCTGAAGAACTCATCGAAACGGGGAAGACCTCAGAAATTGTTACTTCAGAGGAAATCAAAAACCTTCCTTATCGTAATCTGAGCCAGATTGTTGGTACTACCGCAGGGGTATTCCAGCAAGACGGAAGCGGATCCTTCAATGTTCGTGGTTCTCGTTCGTCTACCAACGTTGTCTTTATCGACGGGGTGAAGGTTCGTGGTGATGTCAATTTGCCGCGTGATGCGATCTTGCAGACAGAGGTAATTGTAGGTGGTACACCTGCACAATATGGTGACGTTACCGGTGGTGTAATTGCAACGACGACGAAAGGTCCAGCACCATATTATTTTGGTTCTTCTGAGATTTTGACCAGCTCAGCTTTCGATCCTTACCACTACAACTTGGGCGCCCTTACCTTAGGTGGACCGATTATTAGAAACAAGAAAACAGGACAGCCAATCGTTGGTTTCCTACTCGCTTCAGAATTCCAATACAATCGTGACGGATCTCCGCGTTCGTTGACCACTTGGAAAGTGAACGACGATAAGCTAGCAGAGTTACAAGCCAATCCTTTGGTGCCAGCCTCTTCAGGTTTCGGGGTACTTAATGCGGCGGATTTCTTGACGCAAGGTGATTTATCATCTCAAAACTACCGCGAGAACGTGGCACGCACTTCGGTGCGTTTTGCAGGTAACTTGAAGTTTGTGACTTCAGAGAAAACCACCCTGACTGTTGGTGGTCGTTACAACATGAACCAAGGCCGCAACGGTAGCAGATTCAATGAGTTAATGAACTATGCAAATAACTCTGAGTCGTTTGCGCAAGACTGGTCGACTTACGTCCGCTTCCAGCAACGTTTTGGCAACCCATCAGACTCTTCAAACTCGCTTATTCGCAATGCGTTCTATTCTATTCAAGTAGACTTTACACGTAACGAGCGACTCACTCAAGATGCACGCCACAAAGATAATTTATTCGCTTACGGTCACATTGGTACGTTTAAAACACAATATCGTCCCTTATATAATTTAGGTTCGGATACTATTACTGACCCGAACGATCCAAACTACGGAAAAGTGATGGATGCTTATACTCTCGCAGTATATCAGAGTGCCAATGTGGATTACACACCAGGCGAAAACAATCCAATCCTTTCAAACTATACCTCGAATTTTTACGACTTCGTTGATCAGAATTTGATTTTTAATAGAGCTCGTTCCCTTGAAGATATTCGTGCAGGTGGTGGTCTTCTCAATGGTGATCAGCCATCGTCAGTTTACGGTTTGTGGGGGAATGTTGGTGCGAATCAAGCCTCTTATGGGAAATCCTTAAATGACCAGTTCCGTATTACTGCCTCTTCAACCTTTGATATCAAGGACCACTCGCTAATTGTGGGTGTGGAGTACGAACAACGTTTCGACCGCTCATATAGCGTAGGTGCTACAGGATTGTGGACATTGATGCGTCTGTTGCAAAACGATGCCATCCGCGAATTGGACCTAAATAATCCAATCGCTTCCTACGACAATAATGGTGTATTCCAGGATACTCTGAACTATCCGCGTTTGTTTGATGCGGACAAACCTAGAACGTTCGATCGCAATTTGCGTGAAACCTTAGGTCTGGATCCAAACGGTACAGATTGGTTGGATATTGACTCGTACGATCCATCAACGTTCTCCTTGGATATGTTCTCTGCGAACGAATTGTTGAACATTGGTTCAAGCCAATACATTGGATACTACGGTTTCGATTATTTAGGAAACCGATTAACAACGCGGCCATCGTTAACAGATTTCTTTGCTACCGATGCTCAAGGAAATTCACCACGTCTCATTGGTGCCTTTGAACCTATTTACATGGCAGGTTATATCCAGGACCAGTTTACCTATGAAGACCTCTTCTTTAATATTGGTGTTCGTGTAGACCGCTTTGATGCCAACCAGCCAGTTCTTGCAGACCCTTATGTATTGTACCCAGCTTATTCTGTGAGAGATCTTGATTTTACGACCCTAGCAGGTTACGACGTACCGGAAGGTATTAGTGACGATGCGGTAGTTTATGTTGACGACCAGGAAAACCCATCGGCTATTGTAGGTTACCGCGAAGGAACTACTTGGTACACGGCAAACGGTGAGGTTGAGGCAAACCCAAAAAACATTGCGGATTTAAGTGGTGGTATTAAGCCATTCTTAAAAAATCCAGGTATTGAGGACCAGAAATTAGCAGTTACTGCAAATGAAAGTTTCAAAGACTACACGCCACAGGTTACTGTGAGTCCACGTATTTCGTTCCAGTTCCCCATATCGGATGAGGCAGAGTTCTTTGCACACTACGACATTATGGTGCAACGTCCTGATCCAGGCGCAAACCGAATGAACCCGATCACATACTTGCAGTTGGAAAACGGAAATAATGGTGGAATTTTGTCTAATCCTGATCTGAGACCGCAGCGCACCACGGATTACGAGATTGGATTCCGTCAAAAATTGAACGACAACAGTGCCCTTAAATTGAGCGCCTTCTACCGCGAAATGCGCGATATGATGCAGTCGTTTAGTTTTACAGAGGCTTACCCAGTAACTTATATTGCTTTTGGAAACTTAGATTTCGGTACAGTAAAAGGGTATACGGTTCAATATGATTTACGCCGTACAGGTAATGTTCGATTGAATGCAAACTACACCCTTCAGTTTGCTGACGGTACAGGTTCAAACTCTACATCTGGTGCAAATATTGCTCGTTCAGGTCAACCAAACTTGCGTTATATCCTTCCGTTATCGTACGACTCACGCCACCAGGTAGTGATGAACATGGACTACCGCTACGGTGGAGGTCCCGCATACAACGGTCCTGTATGGTTCGGAAAGCGCGTGCTCGAAAACGCCGGTCTGAATTTAGTAGTAAATGCAAATTCAGGTACACCATATACGCGTCGTGTTCTTGCCTACGGTTTGACAGATGCACAAACGCCGATGACCGGGAACATCAACGGTTCTCGTCTTCCATGGAGCTTCCGTGTAGATGCAACGGCCAACAAGGTTTGGAACTTCAACGAAGGCCCATTGAGCAACTTTGAGATCTACGTTCAAATGCTGAACGTTCTGAATACGCAAAATGTATTAGGTGTATATCCTTACACGGGATCACCTAGTGATGACGGTTACTTGAGTTCACCTCAAGGTCAAAACGCTATTCAATTCCAAGCGAGCGCACAATCGTTCGCAGATTTGTACAACATCAGCTTGGCAAACCCTGGTTTGTTCAGCTTGCCACGTCGTATCCGTCTAGGTTTACGCATTGGACTATAACTAAAAAGCATTCGAAAAACAGCATATGAAAAGAGTATATCTCCTTTTACTTTCAGCCGCTTTTACACTGCCACTTTCAGCCCGTGAGGTTCAAGGTGCCAGCGAGAACTCAGGTAGTGCCAATACCGGTTCTATGAAAACAGTAGAAGAACTTTGTCAGCCTTCAAAGGCGCAGAGTGATTTGAGCATAAACAACGTTCGTGCGACCATCCTAGGTGGTGGTGATATGTGGTGGGATTTGAACACCGCACGCTACGAGGTACCAAAGGGATCGAACAAGCACTCTATGTTTGCCGGTTCATTGTGGCTTGGTGGTGTAGATGAAGGTAACCAGTTGAAATTGGCAGCAATGACCTACCGTCAGTCGGGTAATGACTACTGGCCAGGTCCGCTAACTACTGATGGTACAGCTTCGACGAACAAAGAAATCTGTGATAAGTACGACCGCCATTGGATCATTTACCGTGAAGAGGTAGATGTACACAAGGCGTGGTTGGAATGTTTGGACGATCCAAACTGTAATGATGCAGAGCTCTTCCCTGGGTACGAAAGCCAGATTCCACAAAGCATTAAGGATTGGCCAGGCAATGGTGTAGACGGCGAGTTGCCGTACCAATTGGCCCCGTTCATTGACCGTGATGGTGATGGTGTTTACGATTATTTGGTAGACTATCCTGCATATGATATCGACAAAGAGTACGACTGTCGCGACAAGGAAACAGATGTTCTTTACGGTGACCAGACCATTTGGTGGGTATACAACGACCGTGGTAACGTTCATACGGAATCGCAGGCAGGTGCCTTAGGTTTCGAAATCCGTGCGCAAGCGTTTGCATTCTCGACCAACGATGAAGTGAACAACATGACGTTCAACAACTATCGTATTATTAACCGTTCAACGTTCCGTCTGACCAATACGTACTTCTCTACGTGGTTTGATCCAGATTTAGGGAACTATACGGATGATATTATTGGATGTGATATTGCACGTGGTCTTGGATACTGTTACAACTCAGATACTGAAGATGAAGGTGCATTGGGTTATGGGTTGAACCCACCTGCTGTCGGTTTCGACTTCTTCCAAGGTCCTTTTGCAGATTACTACGACGGATTGGATAATGACCGTGACGGTTGTGTGGACGGTGTGAAGGATCCTGAAACAGGAATTTGTGTCGCTGAAGATCCAGCAACGGGTGTGAACGAGCGTATCATTATGAGCCAGTTCATGTACTACAACAACACTGCCTCAAATATCTCAGGTAACCCAGACAATGCAACGCACTTCTACAACTATATGCGTGCACTTTGGAAGAACGGTTCAGAGTTGATTATTGAAACGCCTTCAGGTGCTGGTGATCTTGGTAATGGTGATGGTTTTGTTGCTTCGGGTAACGGTACTTCAACGCGCTTCGCTTACCCAGGTATGTCTTACGATACTACAGGAGCGTATCCTCCATATTCGCCAGTCGATTGGTGGGAGAGCCCAGCGAACAAAGAAGATAAGCGTGGTCTCCACAGTGCAGGTCCGTTCTCTTTGGCACCAGGTGCTTTAAACTTTGTAACTACCGGGGTAGTATGGGAGCGTGATCTTATCAACAACGATCTATTTGCTTCTGTAGAGAAGGTAATTATTGCAGACGATAAAGCGCAGAAGCTGTTCGATAACTGTTTCCAAGTGTTGAACGGTCCAGACGCACCGGACGTAACTGCTCAAGAGCTTGACCGTGAGGTGATCTTGAAATTGACGTACGGCCCAGGTTCTAATAACGTAGGATTTAGCTACCGCGAGCGCGATCCGCTAATCACAGTTAGTCCTGACGATCGTGATTCAATCTTGAATGCAAATCCAGATTACTTTGATTACAAGTTCGAAGGTTTCCAGATTTTCCAATTAGCAAATTCAGACGTAAGTATCTCTGATATCTACGATCCTACGCAAAGCCGTATGGTCGCCCAATGTGATATCAAGAATGGTTTAACACAGCTCATCAACTGGGAGGTAGATCCAGACCTGAACGCATTGGTACCGCAAGACATGACTTTGCAATCAAACAACGAAGGTATCTTCACGTCGTTCCAGATTACTGAAGACCAATTTGCTACTGGTGATCGTACGCTAATCAACCACAAAGAATACTACTTCACTGTGATTGCCTACGGTCAAAACCAATACTTAGAGTTCAATCCAACAACTGCTTCTGGAGGCCAGAAGATTCCTTTCTTAGCAGGTCGACGTAACATTAAAACATATACAGTAATTCCACATCAGATTGATTCTGAAAAAGGCGGTACGGTGCAGGTAGCTCAATACGGCGACGGTCCTATCATTAAACGCCTTGATGGTGTAGGTAATGGTGGTACTGAACTTGAACTACTTCCTGAAGAGGTAGATGCAATCATGAGTGGTAACTCTGACGGTCAGCCTTCGTACATGGGCGGTATGGGACCTGTAGCTATCAAGGTGGTTGATCCACTTGAGGTGAAAGACGGTCAATATACCTTGACTTTTGACGCTGCGAATGGAACGGCAAACTGGGACATCACAGATGCTGATGGAGCTGTCGTTGCAAAATCAGACACAACCATTTCATTCTACAACGAACAAATTATCCCTGATTT
>CBFHHP010000047.1:4013-12936 GCA_965655745.1 uncultured Schleiferiaceae bacterium | reverse complement strand
TGGGCAGCGGGTACAATCTCCTCGACAATAAGGGCTTTGAGAAACTATGGAACAACGCGAACAGCTCAGATGCATTAAATCTTTTTGTGCAGCACGAAGAGCTTCCTTCGGTGGGAAGTTGGTTTGCGGGCGAAGATTGGGACTGGACCGAGCATCTGGCAGCCTGGTCGGAGATGGACATTGACTTTGGCAAGGGTCGTGTGTTGCTTACTTCCGTGAGCATCAACCCGGATTCGACAAACACCTTTTTCAGCACATTCGATACCTCTCCTTCAAGCACCTCAGTAAGTGAAATTATAGCCGCATCAGCATCTCATGCCGTGAAGATGAACGTCGGAAATACGGTAGAGTGGCTGCGTGAATATAACAGGTATAGAGGCAAGAAACAGCGATTGAGACAAGCAATTGCCCTGCTGCATCCACTCAAGATTGAGCCGCTTACAGCAGCAAGTTGGTTTGAAGGCAGCTTTGTACATGTTGGCTACGGCCAAGAAAAAGTGATTGCTGCCAAGCTCACAAATCCAGATGCCATCAGTGAGCAACTGGTAAAATTGAGCCCAGGGAATTCGCTGTTCCAAGGTCACTCACGTGGTACATTGAAAGAAGGGGATCGCTTCCTCTTTAGTGCCCTGTTTGGATGGTGGTATAAAAACCTCGGCACACCTTCTTGGATGATTTATGACGAATGGCTGCTGGTTGCCGCTTCAGAGCAAACGCTTGAGGTCTATGCGAACGAGTTGGCTGCCAAGGCCACGTGGGAAAACGTAAAGTCCCTACGATCACTAGCGAGCGGTATTGACAAGAAGGGACACTTTGGCGTGGCGTTTACGGCGCAGTCGGAATCGGCCATGAAATATCTAAAGTTCCCTGAAAAAGAAGGCGCTAAAGAATTTGTGATTCACGGGAATCTTGAGGTGAAAAACGACCTCACCTTTGGCAATGCCCGCAGTACGGAGGTGGAAAAAGAAGAAATAGAAACGAGTACTTATTTGTGGTCTACAGCACTAGAAAGTACAGCTGCCGCAGGTCCTTGGTTGGTTAAAAATCACAGGTCAGGCAAGAACGATGTTATCGTACAAGACGAAAACCATACCCTATACTGGATTGCTGCTGATGGTACGATAAGCTGGAAGAAATCGCTTGATGAACCTATTGCAGGTGCACTTCACCAAGTGGACCTTTTCAAAAACAACAAATACCAATTACTCTTCGCGACGACGACCAAATTGCATTGTGTTGACCTGTTGGGACGCAATGTTGAGGAATACCCAATAACCCTCCCTGAGTCTACCGAGATCGGAGTGAGCGTGCTCGATTACGACCGCAATAGGAACTACCGCTTCCTTGTTGCCGCCGGCGCTAAACTATACAACTACTCGAGCGAAGGAAAACGCATTGAAGGTTGGAAAACGGATGCTGCAAGCGATCGACTTGTTGCCGCTCCGGAGCTATTCCAGAAGAACGGTAAAGACTACATTGTTACTTCCACGGCCACCAAGCCGCTTATATTGAACAGACGTGGTGAAGAACGCATTAAAACCTCAAGTGTTACGGCTTCAAGGACTCCTTGGGCAATTAAGAACGATGCCATTCCTTATGCCGAGCGTGTTGGAGCGCAAGGCGAACTGCAGCGCCAAAACTGGGACGGCACGAGCGCTACCTCTACCGATCCTATGGGTGAAGTACGCGGCCTGAATTTCGAAAGTTATGGCAAGGTAGTTTGGAGCGTGGAAGAAGTCGAAGTTCGCAGTGAAAACGGCACTCTAAGATTCAAGGCTGAGGACATAGAAAATGTCTTAACATACCCTGGCGGTACTGGTCTCATTATGGGAGCATCTGCCGTCCAAGTAGTAAACTTCAAAACAGGAGAAAACTACGGCAGCTTTACAGGAAGTTCAGCAGTAGCAGGTAGATTAAGCCCAACAGGAATGCCGGTTTTAATCCTTCGCCAAGGAGCCGCCATCATTTGCTATGAGCTTTAATTACTTCTTGCGAAAGAAGATTTCTATCGGAGCACCATGGAAGTCAAATTCCTTACGCATTCTATTCTCTAGATAACGCTTATACGGTTCCTTGATGTACTGCGGAAGATTCGCAAAGAAGGCAAACTGCGGTGTACGCGTAGGCAACTGCGTACAGAATTTGATCTTTACATATTTCCCCTTCACTGCTGGAGGTGGATAATTCTGAATAATCTCTAGCATCGTATCGTTCAATTTTGACGTTGAGATACGTTGCTTACGGCGGTCGTATACCTTCACACCTTCTTCAAAAGCCTTTAATACACGTTGCTTTGTAAGTGCGCTGGTGAAGATGATTGGGAAATCTGTAAATGGCTCTAGTTTCTTTCGAATGTAGGCCTCGGCATCGCGCATGGTGTTAGTTTCCTTTGCGACCAAATCCCACTTATTTACTACGATAACTAAACCTTTCTTGTTCTTCTCGACCAAGGATACAATGCTCAAATCTTGCGATTCAAAACCGCGTGTTGCATCCACCACCATCATACACACATCCGCATGCTCAATAGCGCGAATAGAACGCATGTTCGAATAGAACTCTAGGTTCTCGTGCACCTTGCCCTTCTTACGAAGCCCAGCTGTATCGAGCAACATAAAGTCAAAACCGAATTTGTTGAAGCGTGTATTCACCGTATCACGCGTAGTACCTGCGATGTCTGTGACAATATTACGTTCTTCGTCAAAAAGGGAATTTACAATGGAAGATTTTCCAGCATTTGGACGACCCACGATAGCCATCTTTGGAAGGTCCTCAAAATCGTCCACAGGATTTTCATCCATGTGCTCGGTGAGTTCATCCAAGAGGTCACCTGTTCCCCCGCCGTTTACGGCAGAGATAGTATGGTATTTCTCAATCCCAAGGCCGTAAAATTCAGTTGCCTCAAGCTCGAGCATGCTGTTGTCCACCTTATTAACGGCATACACAACAGGCTTTTCCGTTTTACGAAGTAGATCAGCAATGATTTTATCAAATTCCGTTAAACCCGCTTGTAGGTCCAACACAAAAAGGATGACTGAAGCTTCATCAAGGGCCAATTCTACTTGTTGGCGAATCTCCCCTTCAAAAACATCCTCAGAACCTTCGATGTACCCACCGGTATCGATCACTGAAAATTCTTTACCGTTCCAATCGCTTTTCCCGTAGTGGCGGTCACGAGTGACACCGGCAACAGAATCTACAATAGCATCTCTGCGCTGGATTAGTCTATTAAATAACGTGCTTTTACCCACATTTGGGCGTCCCACGATGGCAACGATATTGCTCATACCTACTGTTTATAACCGAAGCGCTTAAGATGTAAATCACTATCGCGCCAGTTCTTTTTAACTTTTACAAAGGTCTCAAGATGCACCTTCTTAGCAAAGAACTTCTCGAGTTGTTTTCTTGCACCTATACCTACCCTCTTGAGCATGGTGCCGCGGTGCCCAATGATGATTCCCTTTTGGGAGTCGCGCGCCACATAAATAACTGCGCGCATTCTAATGATATCCTCCGTCTCCTTGAAGTCCTCAACATCAATCTCTACAGAATATGGAATCTCTTTCTTGTAATTCAATAGGATCTGCTCTCGAATGATCTCACTTACGAAGAAGCGCTCAGTCTTGTCGGTCAAGGCGTCCTTTTCAAAATACGGTGGACTCACAGGCATCAACGAAATCAGACGCTCCAACAGATAAGCTGTGTTCGCCTCTTTTAATGCTGAGATAGGAATGATTTCCGCATTTGGTAAGGCCTCGCCCCAATAGTCTACTTCCACTTCAAGTTTCTCTTGATCGGTAGTATCTATCTTATTGATGATTAACAGAACTGGGACTTTCGTACGGAGCAACTTTTCAAAGAATCCTTGATCTTTCAAGGCCCTATCTCCAGGTTCTACCAAGTAGAGAAACACATCCGCATCCTCAAAGGCATCCGAGACGAACTTCATCATATGCTCCTGCATCTTGTACGCAGGTTGAATGACGCCCGGAGTATCTGAAAAAACGATCTGGTATTCAGGCTCGTTAAGAATGCCAAAAATACGGTGACGAGTAGTTTGAGCCTTTGGTGTAATGATGCTCAATCGCTCACCCACCAAAGCGTTCATCAAAGTGCTTTTACCAACGTTTGGATTGCCTATGATATTTACAAAACCCGCTTTGTGTTCCATGCGGCAAAGATGCGGCGAATATTCTTTATAACCGCGTCGGTTATTCTGCCCAGAACTGGTCCGAAGCAGGCACCGGCTTGTTTCTACCCAAGAAGAGGGCATTGTGCCTAAAAGATGCCATCAAATACCACGCAGTAGAACTTACGCAAGGCTCTGTATTCGCTGTTGCCCAAAGGTTTCCTGATCCGTACGTAGTGCCTTGATTGGCGGTGTAGGGCAAACCTTCACCAACGGGGCCTGTGAGCCATCCTTTTTTCAATTCGGCGAGGACTGCTTTCGCTTTCTCTCTATCTTCAGCTACCCAATGCATCACTGCCACTTGGGCAGTTCCTTCAAACCAGAGGACATCTTGATCTTCATCAAAACAATAGCCGTCAATAGCTTCACCTGTTTCCGTACTTGTCACCGATACTTCGTAACGCGAAATAGAGCCACGCGCGGCATCGTCAAAGTTGGGGAAAGCACAATAGCCCCAGGTGTTGCAATCCAAGGCAAACTTGTAAGGAGGGTTTGTTGGCCAAGCAACAAAATTACCATCGGCAGCGTCCCACTTCTCTTGTTCAAGATGTGTAAGAATACTTTCGTGAACAGTGCCATACCCTTCAAGGGCCGCAAAGGCATCGATATTGCCCTCGGTGATCTTATGAATGGTGTCTCCATTTGCTTCATAACCGCCCCAAAGACCATAATCCGTCTCGTCGTTTAAACTCATGAGCCAAAATTCAAGTGAAGCAATGAGCCCGGTATATTTATCAGATTGTGGATAGTTCTTCAGTGCAATGAGCAACCAAGCATTATCGCCCATCCATCGCCTTCCAGAAGGCACACCTAGCGGAGATCTAAACTGGTAGAAGCCACCAAGACCACTCTCTAATTCCGTCTCTCGAATAGACTCGAAATAGTCAAAGATGCGTTCTGCGCTCTGCATTTCTCCGGCCAGGATAAATGCAATGGCTGCCAAAGCTTGATCGTAAGTGCTCACTAGAGTGCCATACGGAACCGTAGGAAGTAGCCCCACGGTGTTCTGTAGGTCTTTTAAATAGGCTACAGCTAGACTATCTTCTTGCGTGGCAACTTTGGTCGCCCAATACGTAGTGCTTAGCGTAGTGGCATTCTCCACTTCTGCAATTAAGGTATACTGGAATTCGGGATCTACTGGGTATAGCGAATCAGTCGAAAGCAAAGCTGTTTCTTGAGCAATACCGTCTAAAGGGGTGTATGAGTGAAACTGACCATTGAGGTTCATTTCCACATTCGACAAGGGCTGTCCAGAGGTTCTGCTGATCACATAAACCGTACGGTCCTTAGGTTCCTCGACCTGTTTTCTGCAAGAGCTAAAAACGACTATCGCCACTAACAGACTAAAACTTAAGCTTCTCATTTTTATCCCAAAGTCCCCATGCAGCTCCAACATCACCTTCTTTTTCAACTTTCCAACTTTCATCAAACGATGAAAAATAGAACATTTCGATGCCACTTTCGTTCGACCATCGAATAGAATTAATAAAATACTTAAGGCTGTTATTGAACGATGCATGAGCACCACCTATACTTTGACCGCTCGAAGGCCAACCCGTTTCAGTGATGATTACACGCTTCTCACCACGACCTGCATCCTTTGCTTCTTGATACATCTGCTTCATATACATAAGCGAGTACTCTAGCGAACAACCTTCCCAGTAAGGATAACAATTGGCCAAAATAACATCACACGCATCGGCAATCGCAGGGTAATCTGTGAATTCATAGTACGCATCCACATACCCAACGGGCACACCATTTACCTGTGCCTTTACACGATTGATGTACTCAAGCAATTGAGCCGATTCTAGGTCCTCTCTATACAATACTTCATTTCCTACAGCGGCAACATCAACGACGCCTTCGCCACAAAGTGCGATTAGACCAGCAATCTCTTCTTCGTTTTTTGCTAAATCATCGCCAAGCCACGCACCTACCAGTGTTTTAATACCTAATTCGTTAGCTACTCGAGCAATAATCTCATTTCCTTCCGTACAAGAGAACGTTCGAATCCACCCTACATGCGGTTTTAAGATCTCTAACTTGCGACGAATCTGTGCTTCTGTAAGTTGATCGCCAGGTGCCTGATCCTCGTCATAGGCACTGAAACAAATACCGTGTATACCGGCATCAAGCAACTTCTTAGCTTCTGCCTGAAGCTCTGCTGTAGACATTGCAAGAGATGGTCCTCCTGCAAGTGACATGAATTTATCTCCTCTAAAAGACATATTGGTTGGTTTGAAAAATAATTAAGCTTCCGAGGCCTTTCGAGCATCTAACTGGGCACGAACTTCCTTGGCGTAATTCTCATCTACCTTGTAGTTCCACATCACCGCAATAGCAATAAGCGTACAGATAATTGGAAGACCCGAGAATACCAAACGAAGACCTGTCACAGCGCCCTCCGGCTGCGCCTCTGCGCCACTTTGGTAATTCACCAAGGTCAAAATGAGGCCACTCAGCGCCCCGGCAAAGGCAAATCCAAGCTTCACCATCCACCAGTAGATGGCGCCAAAGACACCCTCACGACGCTTGCCGGTATTGAGCTCGTCAATATCCAGAACATCCGAGGTCATGGACATCATAATGGTGAACAATCCACCGATACCAAAAGAATGGAACGGTAATGCGAAAAGGAACATGTAAGGCTTGCCAGGTACCATCAAGAACCAAAGCAGTGTGTACCCAATAATGGAAATAGACTGCGACAAAATAAAGGCACGCTTCTTACCCATGGTCTTCGCCATTCGAGCGACAATAGGAATAACAATAAAAGTGGTTACAATAGCCCCTACAGAACCGAATAGGGTCGGCCATACGCCAGGAGCAGCACCATTAAAAAGGTGTGAACGAATAACAAAATAAGTGAAGCTAGCCACGGTATTAAAGCCATTGAAAATTAAGAAGGTCGCAATACACAACTTTCTAAACGGTGGAGACGAAAAGGCTTCTACGAAGTTCTTCGCAATCTTATTGATACTGCCCAGAATTCCTCTAAAGTCTAAAGGCTCATAATCACTCCTATCTTTTGTGCTTTCTCCTTTGATAAATACCGCCGGCGCAATGGCACAAAGCGTAAACACCACAGCTACCCAAATAGACAACGAACGCGTTGCTTCATCCGCAGACGGGAACCAGGCCGGATCGTACATGATTACCCAGAACCACGGTGCAATCACCCAAGCCCATTGGCCGATCCACTGAGAGATAGCCATCACGTTGGTTCGTTCGTGATAATCGTCGCTCATCTCGTAGCCCATACTTACATAAGGAACACCGAATATGGTTAGGCCTAAATAGAACACAAAGGACCACACCATCACATAGGTGAAGTTGTATGCCACGCTGTTTTCACGGTACAACTGCCACAGCATGGCAAATGCAAAACCCATCAGCAAGGCGCCCCAAAAGACGTATTGTCGACGACGTCCCCACGTACTTCTTGTATTGTCAGAAATGAAGCCCATTATAGGGTCCATAATGCTATCAAAAGCGCGAGGTGCGAAGAAAATAACACCCCACATCCAACCTGGAAAACCTAAATCTTGGACCAATACTACCATGAAAATACTCATGGCTGCAGGGAACATTTGATTGGCTAACATGCCAATACCAAAGGCTATTTTTTGTCCCATAGGGACTGTATTCGTTGCACTCATCTACGCTTCAGATTTAGGTGTTTTAATTATGGTTTGAAGCGCTTGTGCCTCAATAGAAATCGTAGTGATTTCACCACTTATCTCTAGGTCAAAGCTTCTGGCTTGCGCTCCTTCGTTGAAGACTACTACAACAAGCGATCCGTCGGTATTTTCTGCAGCGGCAACCATTAATTCTTCATCACTACAAGTAGCCTCAACCACATTTGCACCTGGACGAATAAACTTGCTGAAATGCTGTAGGACATAGAACATCGGTGTGTAGTAAATCTCGTCGTTCTCTGTATCCACAATAACCGGTGCAATACACCAATTATTTGCCCAGTTCGGACCTCCTTGACGGTCAAGCACCATATTCCAATCGACCCATCCTTGTACCCAATGGTTCAAACAACCTATGATATCACGGGCATAGCGGTTGACCGGTGCATATTTCGGATGCAAATGACGGTTGGCCTCCTCACGCCAGTAATAGCCCCAGTCTGTAGCTTCTTTCTCCCAATACCAATGGTCATTTTTCCATTCAGGAACTTGATTATCAATACAAGCTTCCGTTTGGAGCAAGAGCATTTCTGGAGCACTATTGTAGGCGTATTCCAATTCTTCTGGGAAATAATCGTAGGTACTTTCGTACCAGTGAACTGCCATACCGTCGTAGTATTTCTTAGACTCTTCGTCCTTGTACATTACATCCGCCCATTCTTGGATTCCTTGACGGTTTTGATCGTAGCCTAAAATGATCAAATCTCCTTTGCCATCTGCTTCAAGTTGGGGACCTAAATGCTCATTTACGAATCGAGTCATTTCTTCAGGCGAGTAGTGCATACTCTCCCAATTACCACCGTTTCCGTGCGGCTCGTTTTCTACAGTGAAGCCCCATAAATCAATACCCTCTGCGGTATATGCATCCACATACTTGCTGAAGAACAAAGCCCACGTAGGGTAATATTCTTCCTTGAGCTTGCCTGCACGCCATTCGTTGTTGTCCTTCATCCAAGGTGCTGCGGACCATGGTGAAGCAAAGAGTTTAAAACCCTCTTCACTAATTTTCTGCGCATCCTTAATCATTGGAATG
>CBFHHP010000047.1:0-3916 GCA_965655745.1 uncultured Schleiferiaceae bacterium | reverse complement strand
ACGTTCGTTCACGCCTTGCTCAAGAGAGTCTTTCTCGATAGTCATGTAACTGTCTGCCCCCAACTCTGAGAAATAAAAGGGCTTATCACTTTTCGATCGCCAATCGGCAACAAATGAAGCAGGTAGATCCCAACGGTACACGTTGAAACCCCACATGTCTAGATGACGGCCGTAGTGCATCGCTGTTGAATCTGGAACCTCGCCGTGGGCAGTTGTAACTAGGTGTGTACTATCCTCTGTGTGAATGGCATCTACCGCTTTTTCTAGCGTTGTGTACCAATTCATTAAATCACCGTCAAACCATTCGGGATGGTAATTGTATTCGTTGCCTAGCTCCCACAAAAAGATCGCTGGATGCGCTTTATATTGTTGAACGTATTCAATATAAGTACCAGATTGAAGATCAAATACACCGTCTTGATTGTAACCAAAGCTCGTTATTACCTTCATTTCACGTTCTGCAAGCTTATCTAAGATTTCTTTTTCTTGTATTGGAACGTACACTCGAATAATATCAATGCCAGCCTCTTGCATTAAATCTAAATCTTGATCTATATGGTTCCAACTGCGTTCATCACTTCCTATGCTTACAGGATGGTAACATATGGCTTTGAAATACTCCGCAGGTACGTTTTTCTCATGCGGAAGAGGAGCGTCCTCTACACCACATGCGGCAAATAAAACGAGTACACAAAAAGCTACGAGTTTATTCATTCTATTTCTTTCTTTTTGGTGCGCTCACAGTCTGTAAAAGCGCGGTTGTATCTCCTTCAAAAGTCTTTGTAATCTCTTGACCACCTCTAGACAGTCCTTCGAAAACGCCTTCATCTACCAAATCCCATAAGCCGTATTTAGCTTGTCCATCCAAGGTGATCAACCCAAAATGGTTTTCAGAACCTTCTGAATGATTAGGATCTTTCCATTGTTCGTCAAAAGCTTCAAAATAGAAGCAGCTTATGCCTTCTGCATCGGTCCATTCACGCATGGCATTGTGGTAGATGGCTTGCTTGTATTCGTCAGCTGCAAAAGAGCCGTTATTCCCGTAAAATCCAACGCTAACACTTGACCAGCCCGTTTCACCGATATGAACAGGCTTGTCCGGTGCAATACCGTGCACGTAGGCCTTCACACTCTCGTATTGACCTTGGGCATAAAACGCCGCACGTTGCATCGCCATTAAAACACGGTCGTGGTCAGAAAATCCGTTGGCTTCATCCGCTGGACTCTCCCAAAACGCACTGTTGTAATAGGTATCATGGAAAGGATAGGTATGCATACTCACATAGTCCACCGCCATGATCAGCTCTTCCAATTCACGCACATGATAGGCTTCTTCCCCGCCGCCCCATGAGGCGAAATTATCTGAAGAAGTTACCCAAAGGTTTGCCGGTAATTTCCCCATGCGCTTCAACTCTTGGAGGTAATTCACATACTTCAAGATGACTGAGGGGTGAACAAAATAACTGGCCGCCCAATGCACCATGGCTTCATTACCCACAGCAATGATCTTCACTATATCAGGATACTCGTTGGCATAACGCACGGCCTTTTGAATCTCGCTTGTGTTGTTCTCCTCACTTTCCTTGCTGTGGTCGGGAGCCTCAGAGGTCCAAGCGCCTTGACAATCAATCCAAGCTCCGAGCATAATGTACATTTCGAAGGAAGGATCTTCCTCCTTCAGCGCTTTTATCGCCTTGAGTACGTTGGGTGCGTGTGGAAGTTGAAGGTTGTACGTACGAAGCAATCGAACTCCCATAGCTGACATGATCTTTAAATCTTCTTTCAGCTCACTGATGGTAGGTTGCTCGTCCCTATCCTTACCTCGATATCCTCCGTATGAAATCGCTCGGTACGCTGGGTTCCCAAGTATTTCTTTTGCACTCTTACTCGTTGCCATAGGCTCATTCGTAGCATTACAAGAACTCAACATCAGCAAAACTGCCAATGCGCCAAAGCCGAGAATTCTTCTTCCTGCTCCTTTCATTCAATCTTATTTCACAACAGATACGGTGATCTGTTTTACGTTGTTCGTTCTGCGGAACAATTCAGAAGTCACCTGGGCACTCAAAGTGCTGCCGATTACTTCTTCTGTACCTGATTCGGTATGTACGACCACTTTTGCTGCTTCAGCACGTTGGTAAACTACAGGGACTTGACAGTATGTGAAGGCCAAACCGCCGCTTGGAACCGCAACCTTAGCTACTTCATTATCTAAATTTACGTACTCGAATTCGCTTGCAGACTCCAAGAATTCTTCTGCGCGAAGAATCTTAGGTACAAAGCTCAACTGGCCGTTATTAACGGATACACCAAGCTCGCCGAATCGGCTGATCAAATCCTCCTTAACCTGACCTGTCATTCCTGGCTGCTGTGCACCTTTACCGCCTGGAGTATGCGAATATGGATCTGTTGGGAAGGCACCGTATAACTCTGGACTTTTGTGCGCTCCAATACCGGCTAAAATTTCGAAATAGTGATCGTACATGCGTCCAATCAATGTTCCGTCTTCGCTCTGTAAAGCCGCGTTGGTGTTTTCGTAAGCTGCCAATAGAAGCTTACTCACCATGTGCCAGTAGATGGACCCCAAACCTTCGTAGCCGAAGAATGTACCCGAGCGACCTGTAAACGACTTGTGGTCGAACACCTCTTCAAAAATTGCTGCTAGAAGTCCTCGGTCGGCTGCCACTAGCTCTGCATATTTCGCAGGCAATGCATCTAAAGCAGCGTGTAAACTGTTCACGTTGTTGAACATGCCGTTGAAATGGTATACGCCATTTCTATCCTTAAGCACGACTGTTTTATCACCTGCCTCAAGAAGTGCTGCCACTAATGTTGAAGCTTCAGCACGAGCCGCAGGAATGCAGTTTTTCGCTGTGAATCTAAGTAAGTCTTTGTTTGGATATAGAATGTAGCTGTACTGGTCTTCACGGAACAATGCGCTCGCTTTCAAAGCATCCAATACCTCCGCGCTTTGCGCCGCCGATAAGTACTTCGAACTTAATACCGCAACCTGACCTTCTAGCATTTCTGATAGGTAGCTCACCTTTACAGCATCGCCGTCGACAGTCATCAAATTGTACGCGTGGTACAATCCGTCCTCACGCTTGTTCGCACGAATACTCTGTTCCACATAAGCTTTGGCCAATGCTGCAAAGCTGCGAATCTCTTCCGCGCCTACAGTTTCAAAACCACCCGAGAAGCCACTTTCATAAATAGCCAAGCGGTAGGCACTTGCCGGTTCACCCAAAGCATCTAATACTGCCTTGCGCTGAACATCATCAAAGCCTGATTCTATCAATCCTTCATTGGCCTTCAATGCGGCTACCACGCCACGGAAGAAGGTAGCTAGCTCCGCACTTAGCTTCACATTACCATTCTCTCCTTCGAGCATACCCTCAAAGAAATCCAAGAATCTACGCAAGTAATACAACGTAACCATGCTCACCCCGTTACCTACAAGAGCATTGTTGGCATCGTTCCATTCCGGACGCTGTGTATTCATCCAAATACCGCCTTCAGGGATAAAGTTGCTCACCTTAGCAAGGACTGTAGCGAGAATCTTCTCAATGAAATTTACCTTGTGAATCTCAGAATTTCCGTTCAATAGCAAGGCACCGTCTACCCCTACAGAAGCGCGACGTTCTTGGATCGCCTCTTCTTCCTTGTGGTCGAAATCGATCGTGTTCTTTGGATCCATGAGAAGGTCTTGGTATTCCTTAATACGGTAAGGAACGTTCGCATACACAAAGTGCTCCTGTCCAAAATACTCTTTCAAGGTGCCTGGATAATAGGCCTCGATGAATTCCAAGAATTTCAACAAGTAGATAATCTGGTGATCACCCCAGTACCCAATGTACGACCATGGGTTGTCCGGCTCAATTGTTTCCCAATCGAAACCATCTTTTACCACACGGTA
>CBFHHP010000046.1:11501-13499 GCA_965655745.1 uncultured Schleiferiaceae bacterium | reverse complement strand
GAACCCGTAGGTGTTGATACGATGAGTCCATCGGCCCAGTAGCTGTTCAGATAATTGCCGTTCAGGTAGGTATGCACTGTAATCATGCTCGTACTTTCCTTGCGGGCCAAGGTAATTTCATTCAGCGCGAAGTTGGGCTTCATCAACTTTCCACAAGAAGTGCGCACTTGAAGTAGACTCCTGAAATCCAGCTGGAACCTCCCGGTGAATAAAGCATCTAGGGAACTCTCAATATTGCCTTTAGCGACGTTTGCTAAAAAGCCCAATCGGCCCATATTGATACCTAGAATAGGAATGTCCTTGCTTTGGATTAAAACAGTGGCATCAAGGATGGTACCGTCACCGCCTAAGGAGATGAGAAAATCTGGATCAAAGTTGTCCAATTCTTCTTCATTGTCGTACACCACGTATTCGAGCTCTTCGAAATCTTCTTCCTTCATTTGCTGAAGAGCGTCTCTCAAAGGTCGGTACACACCAATCTGAACACCTTCTTCGATAAGTTTCTCCAACACGAGCTCTATGTACGGGAGGTTCTGAGTCTTGGGCGCTCGGCCAAATAATGCGATCCTCATTAGTACTTCAAATAATTCATTAGGTGATTGAAACGCTCCTTGTAATCGAGTTCAAAGTTAGCATCTCCTGAGATACCATCTAAACGATACTCGTAGCGCTCTAGACTTTGAACGATTGGCGTACTGTGCTCAACATTCAACTTGAGGACCATTTTGACCTCCGACGGGAGGTCTGGAGCAATCAGCCATAGGCCGAGCAACTTCGCGTCGTTTTGCTCCACGGCATTGGCGATGGTCAAGATAGAATATTGGCTCTGGTCTACACTCATGGTAAGCAATGCGCCAGGCTGCATGAGTGTGGGCGTATTTCTAAAAAATTCCACAACATCACTCAGTAAATAGGCACTTTGGTAGGTTCCATCGGATGCCACAATAGGCAGTGACGTCAACCGGTATTGAACCACCATGGCAAGCACGTCAAAGTAATGCGCGTCAGGTAGAACAAAGTGGGCATTGGCAGGGTTGATGACTTTGGTTACCGGCGCATTATCGTCGCCGTATTCCAACAATGAATCTTCACTCACCAAACCTAGGTAAATGCCCTCAGCGTTGACTACCGGAAAATCACTCACCTTCATCTCTTCCATTCGATCAATGGCTTCGATGACGGATGTTTCTGGGCCTAGCGCTGCAAAGGGTTCAAGATGTACGGATTGTTTCATCATTCTATAACAAACATAGGCCTTTTCTTTAGCTTTGTACCCATGAACGAGCACACAAAACTCAGCGTAAACATCAACAAAATAGCCACGTTGCGAAATGCGCGCGGCGGAGATGTCCCGAACGTACTGAAAACAGCACTAGATTGTGAACGATTTGGTGCTGAGGGAATTACAGTTCACCCAAGACCCGACCAAAGACACATTCGCTACAGCGATGTGGCGGAATTGGCCCCGGCGGTAACTACTGAATTCAATATAGAAGGCTACCCAAATCCAGAGTTCATCGAGCTCGTTTTGACCTATAAACCTGCGCAAGTAACCTTGGTTCCAGACCCTCCTGGGGTGCTGACTTCAAATGCTGGTTGGGACACTATTACCCACGAAGCACTACTTTCAGAGGTCATCGCTACATTCAAAGCAGCAGGTATTCGCACGAGTGTATTTATCGAAACCAACCTCGATCTCATCGATGGTGCAAAGAAGGTCGGTGCAGACCGCATTGAGCTTTACACGGAAGACTATGCCGTTGGGTACCCTAAGGATCCGGAAAATGCCGTTGCATCCTATGTAGAAGCAGCGAAACATGCGAAATCTATAGGTCTGGGAGTAAATGCTGGCCACGACCTTAGCCTGGAAAATCTGGCGTATTTCGGTCAGCAATTGCATGGCTTACTAGACGAAGTGAGCATAGGACATGCGCTTATTGCGGATGCGTTTTACCTTGGCTTGCACAATACCATCAGGCAATACCTCAACTGCCTCAA
>CBFHHP010000046.1:3993-11403 GCA_965655745.1 uncultured Schleiferiaceae bacterium | reverse complement strand
ACTGGTCGACGCAGTCATAGTTGTAGATATCGCCCCAAAGTTCTACCCCGTGCATCACGAAGCATATATTTCAGCCATGAAGCGTGTAGATTTTACTGCAGCCAAGAGTCGTAGGGATATTGAAGCCGTCTTAAGCCAAACATTGACGAGCCCTGGCATCATTCAGTTCTTCATGAAAAGCCTCCATTGGAAAACCAAGGAAGAATTGGCGTGGCGTTTTAATCTAGATGTGTTGGAAAGGGAGCTCAGCAATGTTGGAGAAGCACTTGAATACGGCTACTTCGATGGACCCACCCTATTTATTGCGGGGGGACAAAGCGGCTACATCACCGCCGATGATGAGGACAAAATCTACCAGCACTTCCCGAACGCTGAACTACAGACCATTGACGGCGCTGGGCATTGGGTGCACGCGGAGGCTCGCGAAGCATTTGCGGAATGTGTAGATACGTTCTTGAATCAACTCTAAAAGTCAGTCACTGACTTAAAGGTCAGTACCATCATCGTTTTAGTGCCTGTTTTTGGCACGAGCATATCTTCAAGCTCCGGCTTGGATAGTGTTACCCAAGCGTTATTGCTGAAGGCGTACTTTTCTAGGGGCTGGGTGAACCAGCCACGATCCATCTGAGAATTTCTATTTGCGTCCTCGTAAACAAGCACGGCAAACTTTTTAGTCACATCAAGCGGCACTTGGTAATACGTCGAAGCATTGGCCACCTCAATGAAGCCTTGTTGCAGAACAGTCCCATTGTTGTTTTGAACCTCATAAGCAACCCTTGTCGGGTATTGCGACGCATCCGAAAAAGCCATTTCAATAATGTGGGATTGACCCAGCAAAAGCGGGCCTATCAAAATGAAAAGTACAGCGAATAGGGCGCGCATCATTCTTCGTAATCAGATTCTGTGCCTTTACGGGCAAGAGCTGCTCCATTAATTTTCAACGAGTCCAATACCTTTTCGTAAATAGGTATGAACAGCTCGGGTTCGCCGTTGTAAAATTTAAAGCTGCGCTTGAAGGAAGCCTCAGTAATTCCGTGTTTCTCGTACACCTTTGCATAATAGTCTTCTATACCGTTGGAATCTCCGAGAATTAAGGCGCCGTTTCTCGCACCCTCTACGATATGGACATCAACAAGGATGGGAACCATCTGCTTCGCCGGTATCACATCTTCTGGAACAGATACCTCCTTACTGCCGCATGCGGCGAGTATAAAAAGCGGTATCAAAATCCAGTATTTCATTAGTCTCTGTTAAATAGCAAACGTTCGCCCAGTTGGCTGTCGTCAAAGTTTCCTTCTTTGAAAGCCAAATGGCCATTGACAAAGGTATGGGTTACTTTACTCTTGAATACCGTGCCCTCAAACGGTGACCATTGACATTTGTACAAAATGTTGTCTTTGCTCACCTTCCAAGGTCTGTTTGGCTCAAGCAGTACAAGGTCCGCATGGTATCCTTCACGGATGTACCCTCGGTCCTCCATTCTGAACAAAATAGCCGGATTGTGACACATCTTCTCAACCATCGTTTGAATGTCCCATACACCGTTGTGTACGCGCTCCATCATCGCCGGCAAAGCGTGTTGCACCAACGGCCCTCCCGAAGGAGCCTTGAGGTACTTATTGCTTTTTTCTTCGAGGGTGTGTGGGGCGTGATCGGTTGCCACTACATCCAAGCGTCCGTCTAAAAGGGCTTTCCAAAGACCTTCTCTATCGCTCGCTTGTTTTACGGCCGGGTTCCATTTGATGTGGGAACCCTTGCTTTCATATTGGCTGTCGTCAAACCACAAATGGTGCACACACACCTCAGCAGTAATACGCTTTTCTGCCAATGGAATTTTATTGGTGAACAACTCTGTTTCTTTGGCCGTGGAAATATGGAATACGTGCAGGCGCGAGTTGTACTTCTTTGCCAATTCTACCGCCGTGCTCGAGCTCAAGTAACATGCCTCTTCACTGCGAATCACTGGGTGCATCGACATAGGGATATCTTCACCGTACTGCTGCTTGGCCTTCTCTAAGTTCGTTCTGATGGTTTGCTCGTCCTCACAATGGGTGATGAGCTGGTGGTCCAATTGAAAAATACCTTCCAGGGTTTTTTGCTGGTCAACGAGCATATTTCCAGTGGACGATCCCATAAAGATTTTTATCGCAGCGACATCACGCTTACTCACCTTCTTCAGCTCCTCAAGATTGTCGTTGGAAGCGCCCATGTTAAAGCTATAGTTCGCCAAACTTACCTGTGCGGCGCGCTGGTACTTCTTCTCGAGCTCTTCAACAGTGGTTGCTGCAGGTTTGGTGTTCGGCTGCTCCATAAAACTGGTTATACCCCCTGCGACTGCCGCTCGACTTTCAGAATGCAGGTCCCCCTTATGGGTAAGGCCCGGCTCGCGGAAGTGAACCTGATCGTCGATAATACCTGGCATCAGGTACTTTCCTTCCGCATCAATGACGTTGATATTCGCAGATTTCGGGCCGATGCTTGAATCTATCTTGGCAATACGCCCAGCTTCGATCAGTACATCACCTTCTACTACGCTACCCTCATTAACGATGCGGGCATTTTTAATCAAATAAGACTTACTCATATTCGTTTGTCAGGGGTGGTTAAGCCTTGGTGAAAAGACTTCTAAGTTTCAATTTAATAACGCCAAAAATGGCCTCTTTGATGATGCCGCTTGACATCTTGCTCTCACCTTCCGTACGGTCGGTGAAAATGACAGGCACTTCTACAACTTCTATTCCTTTGCGCCATGCAGTAAACTTCATTTCAATTTGAAAGGCATATCCAACGAATTGGATTTTACTAAAGTCAATTGCTTCTAGCGTAGAGCGGCGGTAGCACTTGAAACCCGCTGTGGCATCTTGGATAGGCATTCCAGTAATGAATCTCACATATACGCTCGCGAAATAACTCAATAACACACGACTCATTGGCCAATTGACCACATTAACGCCCGTAACGTAACGCGACCCCACTGCTACTCCAGCACCTTCAATACATGCAGACTCTAGACGCGGGAGGTCTTCAGGGTTGTGGGAGAAATCGCAGTCCATCTCAAAAACATACTCGTAATCTCGAGCGAGTGCCCATTTGAACCCATGGATATACGCGGTACCTAGCCCTAATTTACCAGTACGCTCTTCAAGATGAATGCGTCCATCGTATTTGGCCATCAGCTTGCGTACACAATCTGCGGTACCGTCCGGAGAACCGTCGTCAACAATAAGAACGTCAAAGGTGCGTTCCAGATTCATGACGGTTTCCAACATCTTTTCGATGTTTTCAATCTCGTTGTATGTTGGAATTATAACAAGGCTTCTCGGCATGGGACAAATGTAGCAAAGAAACCACTAGATTAGAGGCATGAAATGGGACGTATATACAGGTAAACAATGGTGGAAAGCTGCCCTGATTGCTTTCGGTGTCGTCATTGGTATTGTATCGCTCTTCTACACAGAGACTTTCCTCAAGGAACTTCGCGCTGAGGAAGAACGTAAGATTGTCCTGTGGGCCAAAGCTGTGGAAGCGGTTTTCCTTTCAGAAGACGACAGCAACTTGGCCTTTTACTCCCAGATCATCCAAGACAACAAGACCATTCCCGTTATTCTTATCAACGATGCGGACGAAATTATTGCCCACCGCAATTTAGATGTACCAGAGTCTAATCCGGAGCGTTACCTCAACCGCAAATTGGAAGAATTCAAAGAAAGCGGCCAAGTACTCGAGAATCCCTACCTCGACGGCAAGACTAACTACCTCTACTACAAAGGTTCCTCGCTACTCACCAAGCTTCGCCTCTATCCACTGTTGTTGCTTGGGGTGATTTCCATTTACATGCTCATCAGCTACATGGCCTTCTCAAATGCCCGTAGGAGCGAACAAAACAAGGTATGGACGGGTATGGCAAAAGAGACGGCCCACCAGATTGGAACTCCGTTGAGTGCTATGCTCGGTTGGGTGGCTTACCTCAAAGACAAGTATCCTCAGGAAGAAGCTTTCGGGGAAATGGAGCGAGATGTCGACCGATTAACGGCGATCACCGAACGATTTAGTAAAATTGGCTCTCAACCCGAACTGACCCATACGGCGCTTACCATTACCATCGAAAATAGCCTTGATTACCTGGTCAACCGCCTCGGGAAAAATGTGACTTTCACCTCGAACATCGCCAGTGACCTTCAGGCGCAGCATAATCCGCAGCTCATCTCGTGGGTACTAGAAAACCTCATTACCAATGCCACCGATGCCCTCGAAGGCAAAGGAGAAATAGAAGTCGAAGCCCGATTGAACGGCACTGATATTTTCATTTTTGTTAAAGATTCCGGTAAGGGCATACCGTCAAACATTCAGCGCTCCATCTTTAAACCTGGATACAGCACAAAAAGCAGGGGCTGGGGACTAGGACTGAGCTTGGCTAAACGCATTGTTGATGAATACCACAACGGGAGCATTTCTTTGGTCGATAGCCAATTGAACCAAGGCTCGACATTTAAAATAACGCTACCCTCGATACTCTAATGAAGAGTAGCATTTACCTTCATATACCCTACTGCAAACAGGCCTGCAGCTATTGTGATTTTCACTTCTCCACGAACCTAAAAACGCGAGAAGCGGTCCTAGGTCATATGCTCCAAGAAATAAAAACAAGAAGTATTGTTGCGCCCTGGAACAACACACAAATAGGCAGTATTTACTTTGGCGGGGGTACTCCAAGTTTGCTGGAAAGCGAAGAGATAGAACGCATCTTACAGCACATACATCATACTTTCAAAGACATTTCACAGGAAGTGGAGATTACCTTGGAGGCGAATCCTGACGACATCACCCCTGAGCGTCTAGAGCACTGGTATGGAGTGGGCATCAATAGGTTGAGTGTAGGAATTCAAAGTTTTGAAGCTACTGAACTCAGCTCGAGCAATAGAGCGCATACCGCAGAAGAGTCACACCAAGTGCTACAGTGGATCACTGAGAGTGCTTTTGAAAACTACTCTGTTGACCTCATTTATGGAATGCCCGGTTCAACAATAGAAAGCTGGCAAAACAATCTCCGACAACTCGAGAAATATGCACCACCACACATCAGCTGTTATGCGCTGACCGTGGAAGAAAATACCGCCCTTGCTCATCAAGTGAAAAAAGGGATTACCCGGCTGCCTGACGAAGAAGCATTGCTCGCCCAATACGAGCAGCTGAGGATGTGGGCCAGCGCACACGGATACGAGCATTATGAGTTGTCTAATTATTCCAAACCCGGCAAACGAAGCCTGCACAACCAACACTATTGGTCGTACGAGCCCTATTTGGGCATTGGTCCGGGGGCACATTCTTTCGATGGAACGCTCAGGTTCTGGAATGTCAGTAACAACAACCTCTATGCTCAAGGTGCAGCGATTACTCAGGAAGAGCTCTCTGTGAGCGAGCAGTTGAACGAACGATTGATGGTGCGTCTACGGACTGCCGACGGCTTCAGGTACAGCACGGATTTACCGCAGCGCGGTCTAAGTACTTTTCATAAAAAAGCGTTTAGAAAAAATGTTGAGGCAGCTCTTCGTAGCGGTGTTATAGCGTCGATTAACGACGGGTTCCGTATTTTACCAGAGAATTGGATGACCAGCGATGCTATAATTGCGGGTCTCATGATAGATCACGAAGATGAAGATTAACCTACACCTAAATGACGCAGATTACGCGGTCGACCTTAGTACGCCTTTTGCAGATCTAAGCATGCCGGTGAGCGATGTAGCGCGTGCTTGGTACATTGATGCCCCTGCATTCCATCCGGTCGTTTTAGGCGATTGGAAGGGGTCGGTAGCCATGGGTGGCGGTGTGAATTTCTTCTCTATTGATTTCAACCCACATGCTCATGGGACTCATACGGAAACTGCCGGTCATATCACTGAGGAACGTCATTCCATACACGAGCATTTTAAGACCCCCTTCACCATTGCTCTCGTGTTGTACCCGCTTGTCGAAAACGGTAAGGTACCTATGGCTAATTTTGAAAAGGCTTGGCAGGAAGCTGAAACTGAAGGCGGCACCTTAGGAGTAAGTACTGTCATTCTCAAAACCGATTGCGGAGATGCCAACCGCAGTAGAAACTACAGCAACAGTGATTGGCCTTATTTAGATGCGGAAATAGGTACCTTCTTACGTCAAGCCGGCATTGATCACCTCATCATTGACCAACCCAGTGTGGACCAAGAAGAAGACGGTGGTGCACTTGCTTGCCACAGAAGTTTTTGGGGTGATCGTCCGGAGAATAGCCTGCACAGGACCATCACAGAATTGGCCCATATCCCCGACCATGTTGTACCTGGAAATTACCTGCTAAATCTGCAGGTGGCTCCGATTGATAATGACGCCGCACCTTCAAGGCCGCTGCTGTATTCGCTTGAGCAGCTCTAATTACCTTTACGTGAGCGTGCATCTACTGCCGCCAACGTAGCCATATTCACAATCTCACGAACCGAAGCACCAAGTTGTAAAACGTGAGCACTCTTCTGCGTTCCGATAAGCATAGGGCCAATGGCCTCCGCAGCTCCAAAGCTCTGAAGCATTTTGTAAGTAATGTTCCCCGCTGCAAGGTTCGGGAAGATGAATACATTCGCGCGGTGACCGACAAGGTCAGAAAACGGAAAGCTTTCTTCCAGAAGCTCTGGATTCAATGCAAAATTGGCTTGAATCTCACCGTCAACGATAAGATCGGGATGCTCTTCTCGTAGAATCTTACTCGCTTTTGCCATCTTACGCGCATCCGGCCCGTTGCTCGAACCAAAATTTGAATAGCTCAAAAGAGCCACTTTAGGTTCGATATTGGTACGACGTACCGTATCTGCCACGTTCAGTACCATCTGTATAATTTCTTCTACTGTAGGATCCAAATTGATGGTGGTATCCGCGAAGAACATTGGGCCGCGTTTGGTCAATAACGTATACATACCTGCAGCTTTACTCAAGCCTTCTTCAGTACCAATAATACGCAGAATAGGACGTAATGCCGTTGGGTATTTCACGGTTAAACCGCTAATCAGCGCATCAACTCGACCTTCTTTGAGCATCATGTTTCCATAATACTCTCTTGATTTGATCTTACTGCGACACTCTGCCAGAGTCCAACCGCGGCGCATGCGCATATCGTAGAGTTTTTGAGCATACTCTTCACGCCCGCTAGAATCCGCTATAATGTCAATAATCTCTGCGCCACCTAACTCAAGCTGATATTCTTCAATTATCTTTTCAATTTTAGCTTTTGGTCCTAGCAATACTGGCTTCGCTGTTCCACCATTGATCAAAATTTCAGCTGCTTTCAAGATGCGGTATTGATCTCCTTCCGTAAAAACGATACGCTGTGGCTTCTGAGAAGCATTTTCATTCAGCAAACGGATGAACTTGTCATCGCGTCCCAACCTG
>CBFHHP010000046.1:0-3895 GCA_965655745.1 uncultured Schleiferiaceae bacterium | reverse complement strand
AGTAAAAACGATACGCTGTGGCTTCTGAGAAGCATTTTCATTCAGCAAACGGATGAACTTGTCATCGCGTCCCAACCTGTCGCTAAGTACTCGGTTGTATGCTTCCCAATCCGCTATCGGCGCCTTTGCAACACCGCTATCCATAGCTGCTTTAGCAACTGCAGGGGCTACCGTAGTAATCAACCTTGGGTCGAACGGCTTAGGGATGATATAGGTAGGTCCAAAGGTTAGGTTGCTCTCGCCGTAGGCAAGGTTCACCAACTCTGGAACCGGCTCTTTCGTAAGTTCAGCAATGGCTCTAACTGCAGCCAATTTCATTTCTTCATTGATGGACGTAGCACGTACATCTAGCGCGCCACGGAAAATGAATGGGAACCCTAATACATTGTTTACCTGGTTCGGATTGTCACTACGTCCCGTTGCCATGATAATGTCCTCACGAGCCGCCATGGCATCTTTGTAACTGATCTCTGGATCCGGATTCGCCAATGCAAAGACGATAGGATTCGCCGCCATGGCTTTCACCATATCCTTACTCACAATACCGCCCTTAGAAAGACCGACAAAGACATCTGCACCTGCAATCACTGTCGCTAAATCTGCAGGTTTATGATCCTTAGCAAAAATTTCCTTCTCCGGAGTCAAGCTGTCTCTCGATGAAGTAATTAATCCTTTGGAATCACACATGTATAGGTTCTCCGGCTGCACACCAAGACTCAAGTATAATTTCGCACACGAAATGGCCGATGCACCCGCACCATTGAAGACCACTTTTATGGTTGCAATGTCTTTTCCTGAAATCTCCAACGCGTTCAATAGAGCTGCCGCCGTAATGATGGCAGTACCGTGCTGATCGTCGTGCATGATAGGAATATTCAACTCTTCCTTCAAGCGCTTTTCGATATAGAAACAATCGGGCGCCTTGATATCCTCAAGGTTGATGCCCCCAAAAGTTGGAGCAACCGCTTTTACAGTGTCAATGAATTTATCAGGATCTGCTGCATCCAATTCAAGATCAAACACATCAATATCCGCGAAGATTTTGAACAATACGCCCTTTCCTTCCATCACTGGCTTAGACGCCTCAGGGCCAATATCTCCGAGACCCAACACCGCTGTACCGTTTGAAATGACAGCCACCAAGTTTCCTTTCGCAGTGTATTTGTACACGTCCTCCGGGTTGGCTGCAATCTCCTTACAAGGCTCTGCCACACCTGGAGAATAGGCGATGCTCAGATCACGCTGAGAGTTTGAGGGCTTTGTAGGAATGACCTCAATCTTACCCGGCTTGGGCTGCTGGTGGTACTTTAATGTATCCGCTTTGCGTATGGGTCTTTGACTCATGTCGTTTTAGGTTTAGTACAAAAAGGTATTAAATGGGAACCTTGATGCATGTATTTCTGATGCCACACGGTACACCGTGCGTCTTAATTCGTCAATATTATTTCTGTCTTGAGCGGAAATGAAGACGGCACGCTCGCCAATCTTGTTCATCCAGCTCCTTTTCCATTGGTCAAGATCGTAATTTCTTGGCGTCAATTCTAAATCAAACTCATCCGCCTCCTCGTAGGTGAATGCATCGATCTTATTAAAGACCATGATGGTCGGCTTATCTAAACTATCGATCTCCTGTAAAATTCCATTCACACTGTCGATGTGTTCCATGAAATTTGGATGAGAAATATCTACCACATGCATCAGCACATCAGCCTCCCTTACCTCGTCCAAGGTACTCTTAAAACTCTCGACCAGCTGGGTGGGCAACTTTCGGATAAACCCTACCGTATCTGTCAGCAGCAACGGTAGGTTATCAATATTGATCTTACGTACCGTCGTGTCCAAGGTTGCAAACAGCTTGTTTTCCGCCAGCACATCCGTCTTACACAGCAAGTTCAACAAAGTACTCTTACCTACATTCGTATACCCAACAAGGGCCACACGAGTAAGCTTACCTCTATTGCTGCGCTGGGTGCTCATCTGCACATCTATCTTCTGCAACTTCTTTTTAAGCTGAGAAATTTTCTGCTGAATGATTCGCCTATCTGTCTCAATCTGGGTCTCCCCGGGACCGCGCATACCAATACCCCCTTTCTGTCTTTCGAGGTGGGTCCACATTCGGGTTAATCGAGGAAGTAAGTATTGATATTGGGCCAATTCTACTTGCGTCCGCGCATAGCTCGTCTGTGCCCTGGCGGCAAAAATATCCAAGATGAGATTGGTTCGGTCCATGACTTTTACTTCCATCATCGCCTCAATATTCTTTAGCTGCGATGGGGTCAATTCATCGTCAAAAACCACCATATCAATTCCCTCGGCTTTCACATAACCGAGGATCTCTTCCATCTTTCCTGTACCCAAGAAGGTCTTAGAATTTGGCTGCGACAATTTCTGGGTGAACATATGCACCGTATCTGCCCCTGCCGTATCTGCGAGAAAGCGTAACTCTTCCAAATATTCGAGTGCCTTCTCTTCGTCCTGCTGCTTATTGACAATAGCAACAAGAACACAGCGCTCCCTTTCGGAAGATCGTTTCTTCTTGAGTTCTATCATTTAGTCGAAGTAGTTATGCGCCTTGCAAGAAGGCCTCCCATGGAAATCTCAATGCGATTAAGGCCAGCCCTATGCCGAACCAAACCACAACAGCTTTTGCCTTATCCTTTCCAGATTCTGCACGCTTGCTTTTCGCATTC
Source organism: uncultured Schleiferiaceae bacterium (assembly GCA_965655745.1). Classification (GTDB taxonomy): domain Bacteria; phylum Bacteroidota; class Bacteroidia; order Flavobacteriales; family Schleiferiaceae; genus UBA10364. The sequence continues at coordinate 1,205 of CBFHHP010000046.1, read as the reverse complement.
CCAACGGTAATCAAAACCGCTCCAAGCAACATCGTTGTTGGGTGCTCAACAAACTTAAAGCGCAGCACTTCATTGCCCATTAATGTTGCCATATCAGGAATCATTTCATCAGTTATAGCAAGTGCAAGCATTATTAGTCCGACTGTGACTTGAATGTGCGTTAAAATCAATGTGATTTTATTCTGACGTTGAAGACTTGCATCAAATTCACGGTCTGACTTCCAAACCAAAAAATTCTGAACCAATACAACCAACATTAATAGAAGCCATAAAAATGGCATCCAGTGGTGTACGTTATCTTTTAATAGTATATACATCTATTCGTATTTTGAGCAAAGTTACAAACGCTACATCAAGTATACGTATATGAAGAAGATCATCCTTGCCTTAATCGCAATTGTTTTAATCGCCGTCCTTCCAGTTTTTCAACTCGAAAGCATACAGGAGAAGTACCTCCCTTCTAAGGCTACTGAACATTTTGAATTGCGTGCAGAGGCTACTCAGATCTTTGCCAAAGGCCTTAGCTACAAAACCATCAGCCAAGTGCCCATAATGATCGATAGTGCGGCTTTTGAAGGCATATTTGCACATTTAGAAGCTTCTTACCCAACCGTGTATGAAAAACTTCAAATAGATACGGTAAGTACACATACCCTTTGGATGAAGCTCAATGGCACTTCAGCCAACGCAGATAACATGCTGTTTATCTCCCACCTAGACGTAGTCCCAGTAGACCCAAAAACTATAAAAGACTGGGAAGCCGAGCCGTTCGTAGGGGAAATCGTTGACGACTACGTGTACGGCCGCGGTGCCTTAGACGATAAAGCTTCTGCCTTTGGAATCCTCGAAGCGCTCGAAACTTTGCTTTCTAATGACTGGAAACCTTCGTATAACTTCTATTTCTGCTTTGGTCAGGACGAAGAAATAGGTGGTCGTAATGGCGCTGGTGTGGCGGCAGCAATGTGCCGTGAAAAAGGCATCACCTTTCGTACCATTTTTGATGAAGCTGGAACTATTTCTATTGGCTCTGTGCCAGGGCTTGAAAACACCCCTGTAGCGCTAATTGGAGTCGCAGAAAAAGGGTACATCAGTGTTGAAGTCAATTTCGAGCAACCTGGTGGTCACAGCAGTATGCCCGATACAGAGAATGCTATATTGAGTGCCTCAGCATTCATCACCTCGCTTAATGAGGACCCCATCTTCAA
>CBFHHP010000045.1:0-13817 GCA_965655745.1 uncultured Schleiferiaceae bacterium | reverse complement strand
TCCAATTAACAAATTGATGCACGGGGTTGAGTAACCTTTAGCATAGTTTTATCATATGAACCCTGCGCCTTGTGCGTGGGGTTTTTTATTTTGGCTTTATGAAAAACACACTACTTGCCATCGCCCTTCTATTCTTTGGATCGAGCATGGCACAAGAGAAAATCCAATGGATGAGTATTGAAGAGGCCTATGAATTGACCCAGTCGGAGGAAAATCCAAAAAAGATCTTCATAGACGTTTATACAGATTGGTGCGGTTGGTGCAAGCGCATGGATAAAGCGACCTTTCAAAAACCAGAGGTTGCTGCGTACATGAACAAACATTATTACAATGTCAAATTCAACGCGGAACAAAAAGAGGACATCACCATCTTGAACAACACCTTCACGTTCGTGGCTCAAGGTCAGCGAGGGTACCACGAACTAGCGGCGGCACTGCTCAACGGGAAAATGTCCTACCCTACCGTCATTTTCATGAATGATAAATTCGAAATGCTAAGCCCTGTACCGGGCTACCAAGAGCCTGTACAATTCTTGAAGATTGCCAACTTCTTCGGAAGCAACGCGTACAAGGATACTCCATGGGAAGAATACGCCAAGCAATAGTAGGCCCATAGCCTAAAGCAATAAAAAAGCCCGATGCTGAGCATCGGGCTTTTCCTATTTAGAATTTAAAGTCGTACCCTTTGAGGGTGAGCTTTTCGTATTTCTGTTGGTTGAACTCATACAAGCGCGAAGGCTTCTTATTGCCCGGTGCTTCAAAGATGGTCTCCTCTGTGTCTATCAATAATTCACTACGCATAAACTTCTTTCTGAAGTTTCGCTTATCAAGCTCTTTACCAAGACATGCCTGGTAGAGCGCGTGAATATTATTGAAGGTAAACCGCTGCGGGAGAAGTACGAAACCGATTGGACGACGCTTCACTCGGCGCTTGAGACGCTCAGTAGCCATTTCGTAAATTTCATTGTGGTCGAAGATCATTTCTGGCTCTTCATCTTTTCTTACCCAACGGTATCCCTCTTGCAATTTGATGTTCTTTACCTCGTCCCAATTCAAAAGTGCGTAATAGGCAATATTCACTACACGCCCCATTGGGTTTCGGTAAACGCGAGCAAAAGCGTTCAGCTGCTCTAAATAGATTTGGTCCATGCCCAAAACGCGCTTCATCATGCGCTTGGCCACATCCTCGACACTTTCGTTGGCCTTAACCCAGTTCGTTGGAAGCATTGGAGCACCGCGGTACGGTTCTTCAGATTTCGCACCTACCAATGAGATCAAGTTTTCCCCGTCAAAAGCAAACACCACTACTGAGGTTCCTAGTGCTGCGTCAAATTTAATAGCCATAGTTTGGAAGTATTTGAAGCGAAATTAAGAATAAATGTCCCAGCGGAACTTTATTTTAATGTTAAATAGTGTTCATAATCAACACTTTACATTAATAAAGGTTCAATTTAATCTTAAATATTATTCTAATTATCTAGGAATGAAGGGAAAAGAAAAAGCCCTACGTGCTACGCAGGGCTTATGAAGGGTGGAAGACCGGGTTCGAACCGGCGACCTCTGGAACCACAATCCAGCGCTCTAACCAACTGAGCTACAACCACCATAATTGGGCGGCAAATATACTTGCATTGAATCTATATCTGCAACCCTTTTAATTGAATTTTTTAGAATACAACCCAAAGAGTTACCACACAAAGGATTAGTAAAAATGTCAACAAACGAGTGCTACTACTCATGGGCACAGCATTGGCTTTGTTCCATACCAATGTTTCGTCGTCGTAGCTCTCCGCCTCTGGCTTCGCTAAGGATACGAGCACAAGAACTGCCGAACAAATCGCGAACAGTAAAAGTGCAAAGTGTAGGAAGTTCATTCCTACATACCAATGTAAGAAACCGGTGTATTCTGCACCTGCTATTTCCATGCTCAGACGAGCGACCCCAAGAATTGCCCCTGTAAGTAAGGCCCATTGTGCTCCCGCAGAATTGATCTTTTTAAAGAAAATTCCAAGTAGGAAAGCCGCAGCGATCGGCGGCGAAATGTAGGCTTGGATAGATTGAAGCTTTTGGAACAGTCCGCCTTCAATCATCTGCATCATAGGGATCCATGCAATACCTAATGCGACGAGTACAATAGTTGATATACGACCTGCGCGCACCAATTCTTTATCATTGGCCTGTGGACGGTATTTCTTGTACACATCAAAGGTGATTAGCGTAGAACAGCTGTTAAATACTGAACTCAGAGAGCTCATCAATGCAGCAAGCAGCCCAGCCACTACCAATCCTCTAAGTCCTGCAGGCAATACAGTCTTTACCATTAACGGAAGAGCGGCATCATACCCTCCATCTGTAAAGGACAAGAGTTCTGGATTTTTTTGGGCGATAGCGTAAGCTACCACACCTGGCATCATAAAAATAAATAAAGGCAAAAGTTTCATGTACCCTCCAAACAATGCACCTTTGCGTGCTGTGTCAATGTCTTTAGCTGCAAGGACACGCTGAACTATGAATTGGTCCGTACACCAATACCATATACCGAGGATAGGTGCTCCAAACATAATGCCCGTCCAAGGATAGCTGGTATCTGAAACTGGGCGCCATAAACTCCAATGGTTTGCAGTTGTATTTTCCATGAGTTCACCAACCCCACCGAGCTCATTAAGACCAAATACCGTGAGGATAATAGATCCACCAACGAGCACAAACATCTGCATCATGTCCGTGTAGACCACTGCTTTGAAACCTCCAAACACAGTGTAAATCCCTGTGGCTACAACAATAACAATGGCACCTGTCCAAAAGCTGATTCCAAGCAATGCAGTAAATACAATGGCACCCGCAAAGATGGTTACCGAAATCTTGGTCAATACATAAGCTACGATACTCACATAGGACAGATAAGTACGGGCCCAGCCGTTGTAGCGCTTCTCTAAAAATTCAGGCATAGTGAATACACCAGACTTTAGATAGAATGGTACGAATACCCATCCTAAAAGAATGAGGATTAGAGAGGCCAAAAGTTCGAATTGGCCCGCGACCAAATCTCCTGAGGCTCCTTGACCCGCAAGCCCTACGAGGTGTTCGGATCCAATGTTCGAGGCAAACAAGGATGCGCCAATGACAAACCATCCCAAATTTCTACCGCCTAGGAAGTAGTCAGCAGCTTCGCCGTTTTCGCTCTTCTTAGAGCCGCTAAAAAATGCAATGGCAAAAACGGCTACAAAATAGAGGCCGATAATTACGTAATCAGTAGTGTTTAACATGTCGGTCTTGTTAGTTGGCGTCAAGATAGTGTACAACGTACAATTTACTAAAACCTCCGTATGAAAGAAGTTTGAATTTGCGTGATGTTAGCACTACCTTGCTTTTAATGAGCCCCAGGATTCTACACATTGTAAAGTGGTACCCCAACCCGGTTGATCCTCAGAACGGAATCTTCGTTAAAAAGCATATCAATGCTACGGCGGAGCAGCCCAATGTACTTGGATTCATTGATGCTCAATTCGAAACCATCGAAGAGGGTAACTTAACTCTATATGGAGCGCAAGAAATGGGTATATCCGCCAAGATTGCTGCGCTATATGCAGCACTTGCAAGAGTTAAACCCGACGTCGTACACTTTCATTGTTATGCACAAGACCTTTGGGTATTTAGCAAAATTTTAAAGAGCAAGGGAATTCCTTATATCCATTCTGAGCATTGGTCGGGGCTGTTACCAGAAAATAATGCCAACCTCCGCGGTATCAAACGCAAAATGATGAAGGCGTTTTTCGAGGGAGCAGCTCAGGTACTTCCAGTAAGTCCAGCTCTGAGTCAAGGGATTCTGCAGGTTGCTCCAAAGGCAAAGATCACCGTGGTGCCCAACATCATTGATGAGATTGATTTTTCGAAACCCAAGGAATTTTCTTCTAAAAGCTTTTGTGTGGTTGGTGATGTAGTTTTTTCTATCAAACGTCAGGATACCATACTGAAAGCATTTCGTCAGCTTCCCTCCTCCCAGTGTGAATTGCACTTTTATGGAGGTGGACCAGATCTTGAAAAGTTAAGAGAACTGACCAAACACGATCTTAATATCACTGTGCACGGTCGAATGACGAACGAAATGGTGCTGCATTCCTTACCCAACCACCACGCTCATGTTCAATTCAGCGCCTATGAGACCTTCGGGATTGCGACGCTCGAAGCACGTAAAGCAGGATTATGGGCAATTACTAGAGCTTCTTTTGGGTCGTCATCCTATGCTGATAAGGGCGTTTTATTCGCTGAAAACGAGGAACAACTACTCAATGCTATGCGCCGGGTTCTCGAAGAAGAAAAGCCTCGTATTAATCCATTCGAAGGGTTGAATGCAGCCGGAATTGGCCTTCAAATTCAAAAATGCTACGATGCACTATTGTAGCTACTTTTCCATTATATTTAGACTTTCACAAAAATTCGAATTATGAGAAAACTTTTACTAGCATTTGCTGGACTTAGCGTTATTGGTGCTACCGCTCAGGAAGCACGCCTTGACCTAGGTCGTAGCGCGGCGATGTACGCAGCGACTCATGCTGATGGCACGCCATTGAATACTTCATACAACAAGCAGAGCTCTGCTGTTGCTATTGGTACCGCTCCAAACGTATATGGCGCTGCTTTTGGCCCTAAGACGAATTTGGTAGCTAACGAAGATTTGAACACGATTGCATTCGTTCACCGTTCTGATTACGGAACAAACAACGACTACAGCTCGGGTTCATTGCGCTTTGACTACTCTACTGATGGTGGTTCAACTTGGACTTCGAACGCAGGACCTATCTGGAACCCTAACCAAAGTGGTTACGGCTACCCAGGTTTTGCGCGTTACCCGCACATTGGTATCCTCAACGAAAGCAACAACACTAACCCGTTGAATGCCTCGGTTACTTTGTGGGCACCAACGCTTGCAGGTACCAATGCTGGTGCTTGGGGTGGTGCTTTGGTAGGTACGCACAAGATGGACAACACAGTGACAAACATGGCAGTAGATACTACTGGCGGTCACTTGACTTTGGAAGAGTCGTTTACTCAAGATGGAAAATTCTGGGGTGTGAGTTTCGATCACCCAAACTACGATGTTGAAGAATACACAGATACAGCAATCGTATGGAAGGGAACAATGAACTTCTCTACAGATACGATGGCCTTGACTGAGATCAAAGCATACTTACCTGTAACAAACGATGCTACAAACGGTAAAATATATGGTGACGGACGTATCTCATTCGACGAGAACGGTTCTACTGGATACATATCTATCGAGGCATACGACAGTTTGATTGCTCCAAATAAAGTAATCCACCCGTACTTGATTAAGACAACTGACGGTGGTTCTACTTGGAGTGCTCCAATGGGACCAAACATGGACCTCTTGGTTGACCAAGCTACAGGCGATAGCTTGAAAACTATCTTCTCTACTATCACTGGTGGATGGTCTATCGGTAGCTTGACTTCTTCTACTCGTGGTCATGATATGGCAGTTGATGCAAACGGTAACCCACACATGTTTGTGCACGTATTCCCAGGTGTTGGTACTACGCCAACAGGTGGTACTATGGCAGGTGACTTCGTATACTACCCAGGTGTAAACTTGTTGGTAGACGTATACACTACTGATGGTGGTTTGACTTGGAAGTGTAACATCGTAAGCCAAGTATTTACTTGGGACTACGAATTCGATCCAACAAACGGTCCTGTAACAGAAGCTACACGTCCACACATTTCTATGAGCTCTGACCGCGAAATGATGTTCTTCTCTTGGTTCGAGAGTGATACTTCATTCGTTACAGGTACTGAAAACAACTTCCCAGATTGGAGATGTCAAGGGTACAACGTATTGGGTGATTCATTGGAAGGTCAAATGACTGTAATGGGTACATTCGGTGATGCTACTTGGGGTAACGTTGCAGACTACGCGTTTGACAACGGTGACGGTTCTTACCAGTTGCATATGACTTACTCTCCTATTGAAGACTTCGGTACGTTCTCAGTATTGAGCCCGATTGACTTCTACTACCTAGGTTCTGCTTATCCAAACAACATTGGTATTGAAGAAATGAAAGCACAAAACTTCTCTGTAAGCCAAAACTACCCGAACCCTACAAACGGTTTGACTAAGGTGGCTATTGAAAGCGTTGAAGCAGCTGCATTTACAATGAATATCATGGATATCACAGGCCGTACTATTGAAGTACGTGATCTAGGTCGTCTAGATGCAGGTAGACACATTGAAGAGATTGATGCAACAGGATTCGCTCCAGGTATCTACTTCTACACTGTAAGCTCTGCAGGACACCAAAGCACGAAGAAATTCATCGTAGAGTAATCACTACGATTTAGCATTCAATAAAAACCCCTAGCGCTCGTGCGCTGGGGGTTTTCTTTTGTAATATATCCTACTACGGAGGTTTAATACTTCACCGTACGATTCACCACCTCCTCTAGTCGAGCACTGGCTAAGTAGCCTTCTTCTAAAGTTGCTGCAAACGGGACAGGAGTAGCATCGCTACTCACCAATTCTACAGGAGCATCTAATAGCTCAAAACATTCTCTTGCAATGCGGGAAGCAATATGCTCTCCATATCCTCCGACAGACACATCCTCTTGAAGGACAACAACGCGTGATGTTTTTGCAATACTGCTTCGAATGACCTCAAAATCTAACGGCACTAATGTGCGTAGATTGATCACCTCGATAGAGGATTCATGGCGTTCTGCCAATTCCATTGCCCAATGCACACCCATCCCATAGGTAACTATGGTCAGGTCTGATCCTTCCAACTGCGTATGTGCTTTTCCAAGGTCCAAACTTGTTATACCCGATGGCACTTCCTCTTTCACCGTTCTATACAGTGCCTTATGTTCAAAGAACATGATAGGATTTGGATCATTGAAACTCGCGAGCAACAAAGCTTTTGCTTCTGCGGGATATGCAGGGTATACTACTTTCAGCCCGGGAACATGAGTAAACCAAGCCTCTGTACTCTGGCTGTGGTACGGCCCAGCTGCAACACCTGCCCCTGTAGGCATGCGCACGACAACATCAACATGTTGTCCCCAACGCCAATGCAACTTCGCTAGATTATTCACGATCTGGTTAAAGCCTGTAGTTACAAAATCTGCAAACTGCATCTCCATCATAGATTTACCGCCTGCAATCGCGTATCCCATGGCAGTGCCGACGATGGCACTTTCACATAGGGGCGTGTTGCGAACGCGCGCTTCGCCGAATTCCTCGGTGAAGCCTTCCGTCGCTTTAAATACTCCTCCGTAATCTGCTATGTCCTGACCCATCAGTACTAATTCAGGCCATTGTCTCATTGCTTCGCCTAATGCATCGTGAATGGCATCTATAAATCGAAGTTCTCGAGAACTAGTGGGATTATTAAGTAGTTTCTGGGACGGCGCATAAACATCGCTCAGACTTTCCTTTTGGTCGTACGACACGTCCGGCAATTCCAAAGCAGAATGAAAGGCTATATCGACTGCTTTTTTTGCCTTGTCCAATGATTCATCAATCCAATCTTCCGTAATGCCCCATTGCTCAGGTGAAGCACGTAGTAAGGCCATCGGCTCCTTTTTCTCTTGCGCTTCAATCATTCCTTCAGGGTAGTATTTGGTACCACTGGCCTCTTCATGCCCTCGTAACCTAAAGGTGTTCGCTTCCATTAAAATAGGCTTACCTTCTTGCCTTGCATAGGCAGTCGCCTGTGAAAAGTGCTCTTTAGCTTCGGCCAGATCGTTGGCATTGAAACTCATGGTCTTCATGCCATACCCCGGTCCTTTCTGCTCAAAGGATTCAAAGATGAACTGCTGGTGCTCTGGAGTACTAAGTCCCCAATAATTTCGCTCTACAACAAAAACTACAGGTAGATTCCAGACGGCCGCCACATTAAGTGCCTCGTGAAAATCACCTTGGGAGGTAGCGCCATCACCAGTGAAGGCGAGAACACATTTTCCAGTGCCTTGAAGTTTTTCTCGCAAGGCTAAACCACAAGCGACACCTAACTGAGCTCCTAGATGAGAAATCATACCTACGATATGATGTTCCATAGAGCCAAAGTGAAAGCTGCGATCGCGTCCATTTGTAAAGCCCTCCGCTTTACCCTGAAATTGGGCAAAGAGTCGCTCTAGTGGTATATCACGGGCAACAAACGCACCTAAATTCCTGTGCATCGTACACATGAATTCATCCTTGGCTAAGGCATGTGTAGCTGCTACACTCAAGGCCTCTTGGCCATAAGAGGCGAACCATTTGGATATCTTACCTTGCCTCAAATAGATGAGCATTTTCTCCTCTATCGCTCGGGTTAAAATAAAATGTTCTAAGTATTGCCTGTCGTGGGCATGGTTCATAACTTCTGCTTGATGGGTCTAGGGAATGAATTTAGCTCAAAAAAGGGAGTTATTTTTGTTAGACAGAACCTATTGTTATGAATATGGTAACTATTCCAAATCTAGATTTCGCAAAGTGGTCTCAAGGGACTGAAAACGAAAGGACTGAATTCGTTAAAGAGTTAGGTGCTGCCTACACGGACATTGGTTTTATCACCATCAAGAATCACGGTTTCGGGGCCGATGTACAGGACGGTCTTTACAGTAAGGCGGCAGCATTCTTTTCGTTGGAAAAACCAATTAAATCCTCCTATGAAATAGAGGGTCTTGCTGGACAACGCGGCTATACTTCCTTTGGTAAAGAGCATGCAAAGGGCATGGAGGCAGCAGATCTCAAAGAGTTTTGGCAAGTGGGGCAACCTGAGCCTGCCTATGAGGGACCTGAATACCACGATAACGTAAGCGTATCAGAACTTCCAGAGTTTGCGCCAGGATTCAAGCACGCCTACCAAGAATTAGAACGAATTGGTCGTGAACTACTTAAAGCTATTGCCCTTTACCTGGATCTAGACAGTAACTACTTTGAGCCATGGGTACAAGGCGGTAACTCTATCCTTCGCGCCATCCACTACCCGCCCATCACCCAAGATCCAGGCGATAGTGTGCGTGCCGGCCAACACGAGGACATCAACCTCATCACCCTATTGATGGGTGCAAGTGCTGAGGGACTCGAGGTTCTAAATAAGCAAAACGAGTGGATTGGTATCACAGCCATTCCCGGTTCCTTAGTTGTAAACGTTGGCGATATGCTTCAAAGACTGACCAATGGAGTAATGAAGTCAACCACACACCGCGTGGTCAACCCACCGAGAGAAAAATGGGGCACCTCGCGCTACTCTATCCCGTTCTTTCTCCACCCTGTAGGTAAAATGCCGCTAAATGCACTTGAAGGTTGTATCACTCAGGAGCGCCCAAAGGCATTCGATGACATTACTGCTGGCGACTACCTTGAAGAACGATTGGTTGAAATAGGTTTGAAAAAATAGCCATGCGCATAGATATTATCACCGTATTGCCAGAATTGCTTGAGGGACCTTTTGCCCATAGCATTCTCAAGCGCGCTGAGGAGAAAGGTATCGCAGAGGTGCACGTTCATCAGCTGCGTAAGTACGGTGTAGGAAAGCATCAACAAGTCGATGATTATCAATACGGCGGAGGCGCGGGTATGGTCATGCAATGCGGTCCATTGGTAGATTGTATTGAAGACCTGCAAAAAGAACGCAGCTACGACGCTATTCTTTACATGACCCCTGACGGTAAACGCTATAATCAGAGCGATGCAAATCAACTAAGTATGCTGGGCAACATTATGATTATTTGTGGTCACTATAAAGGAATAGACCAACGTGTTCGCGACCATTGGATCACCCATGAATATAGCATTGGAGACTATGTACTCAGTGGTGGAGAGCTAGCAGCGGCAGTTATTAGCGACTCTATCATTCGATTGATTCCAGGCGTACTAAACGACGAAACTTCGGCGCTGACGGATAGTTTTCAGGATGACCTTCTAGCGCCACCAGTATATACGCGCCCAGAAGATTTTAGAGGCTACAAAGTGCCTGAAGTGCTGACCAGCGGAAATTTCAAGGAGATTGAACTTTGGCGTGAGAAGCAAGCTTTAAAGCGCACGCAAGAGCGCCGTCCCGATCTGCTTAGCGATTAGAAAATGTGCACATCCTTGATGGCATTGCGGCCCACATGCTCGTTGATCGCCGTCACAATTTTTCCTTTGACCATCAAAAGTTCTTTTCGAACGACTGAACTGTCCAATTGAATGACGAGTACACCGTTTTCAACCTTTTTCCTAGAGGTGTGGCGCGCCACTGATGGGCCCATAACTTCGTCCCAAGCCTGAAGAACACGACTGTCGTCGGTTCCTTGACGTAACCTGTATCGGTCAAGCCACTGTCCGAGGGCCTCTCCCATGGTATGTTCGTTAGAGCGCTTCGATCGTGCCATCTTCTTGGATTTCAAAAGTAGTATGCTGAAGCTTGAGCGTCTCGCTCAACTCTTTCATGCGTTGTGAGTGGGTATCGGTAATGAAAATCTGCCCAAAGTCCTCTGTATTAACGAGCTGAAGCAGGTTTGCAACGCGATCTTCGTCCAGTTTGTCAAATATGTCATCAAGAAGCAACAAAGGGGACATTCCTAAATGTTTGCGTCCAATTTCAAACTGAGCCAATTTCAATGCGATCAAGAAACTCTTTTGTTGCCCCTGGGATCCTACACGCTTTATCGGGTAACCGCCCAGCTCGAACACCAAATCGTCACGGTGTGCACCCACAGAGGTATACTGTAGCACTTTGTCCTTTTCCAACTTATCTGCCAATAGCTCACGCAGTCCTTTCTCATGCAATGAACTCTTGTACTTTACAGATACCTCCTCTTTGCCACCGCTCAGCACCTCATAAAAGCGTTGAATGGCCGGCTGAAGCTCATCCGTAAAGCTTTTACGGTGTTCAAATATCACAGTCCCCTCCTCAATCATAATATCATCGTAAAGTGCTAACAATGAGGCGTCAAAGGTGCGGTTAGAAGCGAAATACTTTAAGGTTGTGTTGCGCTGACTTAATGCCTTATTGTAATTCATCAAGGCATTTAAATAACTTCGACTGTTCTGGCTGATGGTTGCATCAACGAGCTTTCGACGGGTTTCTGCCGCATCGAGAATAAGGTCCCGATCCATGGGTGAAATCATCACTACGGGTAAGTAACCGATATGGTCCGCCAACCTTTCAACTTCTTTCCCATCGATACGGATCTTTTTCTTCTGCCCTTTCTTCAAGCCAATGTCTAAACTATGATTGCCTCCCTTTCGCTCAAGGTTAGCCTTGATTAGCGCCATAGATTCACCGTGCGTGATATTTTGACTGTCTGTTGATCCAACATAAGAGCGGGTCAAGCTCAGATAATGCAATGCATCAAGCACATTGGTCTTGCCATTACCGTTATTTCCAGTAATGATGTTGACCTTTTCATTGAAGTCCCAATGCGTTGAACGATGGTTCTTAAAATGGGTCAATTCTAAAGCACTTATGAAAAGCTTGTCCATAGCGACAAAAATAGGCTTCCTAGAGTCAAAATTTGTACTATTTTTGGCGGACTGAATAAATATATAGCCATGGCTAAGAAGAATTCGCCTGCACAGCAGGAAAACTTAGGATTTGATAGTGTAGAACAAACGTTAACTAAAACTGAGCAGTTTTTAGAAAACAACTCCAAGCAAGTTGGAATCGTAGTTGGTTCCATTGTAGCGATAGTTCTAGCGTTTTTTGCCTACAATACTTATATCGTCGCTCCTAATGCTGCAGAAGCTGAAACAGAAATGGCAAAAGCCATCAAATGGTTTGAAGCAGATTCTATGAATCTTGCACTTAATGGCAACGGAAGTAATTATGGCTTTCTTGACATTATCGATGAATACGGCAGTACGCCGTCTGGAAATAGTGCTCACTACTACTCAGGACTCGCGTATTATGCCCTAGGGGATTTTCAAAGCGCAATAGAAATGCTTGATGGTTACAGTTCATCGAATACAGTCACTGGAGCGATGGCCTTGGGCGTCATTGGCGATGCATTTGCCGAACTTGGTCAAATGGACGATGCTGCAGCGTACTACCAAAAAGCCGCTAAATCTACTGACAACGCATTTACAACACCACTATTCTTATGGAAAGCTGGCATTGCATTAGAAGCAGAGGGTAAAGATTCAAAGGCTGTAAAGCTTTATGAAAAAATCGCGGAAGACTACCCTGGATCACGCCAAGCAGCGAGCATTCAAGGTGTCATTGCTGCATTAAAATAAGATGGCTACCACGCACCAGCATTTAGATAGTACAAACAACGAGAAAGTTCCTTCTGGAGAGGGCAAACTCGTAGCAATTGTACGTGCTGAGTGGAATCATGAAATCACTTCTGGTCTAGCAGAAGGAGCTAAAAAGACACTTCTGCAGCACGGTGTTGCACCAGATGACATCCTCGAATTAGACGTTCCGGGAGCGGTTGAACTCACCTTTGGCGCTAAGTCTGTTCTCGACGCGCAGGATCCTGATGCTGTCATTGTTGTGGGTTGTATTATTCAAGGTGAGACAAAGCATTTTGACTACGTTTGCCAAAGTGTGACTTACGGAATTACAGAGCTCAACTTAAGTTATGACGCACCAACTATCTTTTGTGTGCTCACTGACAATACCATAGATCAAAGTCGTGCACGTTCGGGAGGAGTTCACGGCAATAAAGGCATTGAAGCTGCTGTTGCAGCCTTAAAAATGATGTCTCTGTAGGCAACCAAATCGGGCATTTGTTGTTACTTTAGGGCAAACCCTAAAAACAACTCACATGAGAAAATCGATACTTGGTATTGCCCTTATAGCAATGACCCTATCAACCCAGGCACAGGAGCTGCCACAACCCTCACCTACTTCTACTGTTGACCAAAGAATAGGTCTTACGGACTTTAGCATTACATACAGCCGTCCTGCTACACGTGGACGTGCCATTTTTGGCGATCTTGTTCCCTTTAATGAGGTATGGCGCACAGGTGCCAACGGATGTGTGATTCTGAGCGCTTCAACAGATTTCACCATGAACGGAAACGAGGTAAAAGCTGGAGAATATGCACTATTCACAATACCTGGTGAAAAAGAATGGACCATAATTCTCTCAACTCAAACCAACCTTTGGGGAAATTCAGGTTATACTCCAGACAGCGATGTGCTGCGCGTTACTGCTCCGACAAAAGAGAGTGACTTCGACGAAAGCTTTACTATGGGCTTCAAAGCATTGAGCACGACCGGTGGCGAATTAGTCCTTGAATGGGCCAATACTGAAGTAAGCGTTAATCTAGGTGTAGATTCTGATGGTGAAAGCGGTAAAAATGTAGCAAAAGCACTATCCGATGCTAAGCGCGCGTACAGAAATGCAGCAAACTACTACAGCGGTCAAGGCGATCATGAAAAAGCGCTAGCGACCATCGAAACTGCCTTACAGCTAGATCCGGAGTACTGGTACACAAACTGGGTAAAGGCTAAAATTCTTTACGCGGCAGGCGATACCAAAGCGGCCCTAAAGCAGGGTAAAAAAGCCATGGACATGGGCGCACCTGATTCCTATAGAGCCGGCTACGAGAAAGAAATGAAAGGCTGGAAATAATCCGCTTTTCCAATTCATAAAGAAACCCCGCCTCGAGCGGGGTTTTTTATGGAATGAACTAAAAAATCTAAGTATAAGTAACACTCCTTTTAGGGAGAAGGTCATTCTCTCCAATTTTTCTAAATTTATTCGACCAACAAACCATAAATTTCTCACCCTAGGTTATGACTCAAGCTATTCTCAAAAACTACCTAAGTTCTCCTTTACTAGTACTAATACTCGTCCTAACTAAAGTATCCGGGCAAGGA
>CBFHHP010000044.1:12072-14044 GCA_965655745.1 uncultured Schleiferiaceae bacterium | reverse complement strand
GCTGCTGATACATATACATTCCGGTGGTGCAGCATCTTAGTCTCACCGGAATGATAGTCTGTTACTCCAAAGGGTTCTACCTCCTGTTTAGTAATGTCTCCAGGAAGAGTATGACCAATGAGTTGCTGGGCCAATTCTTCATCAATAGCAGCAAGTACTTTTGCTTTGCGTGTAACGAAGTAGGTACGCCCAGAGGTTTTACTTGACTTAGGGATCAAGTCACTTTCTACATGTAGGAATAGGGATTGCTTGCCACTAACACCTTCACGGGTGCTGTAGCCTGTAATAGTTACCATAAGATTTAAGGATTTAAAGAATGACTAGTGTCCCAAGAGGAACAGCTTTAGTCCTGTGAGAAGTTAAGTTGAGCGCAGCTCATCAAATCCCCTGAAAAAAAGGGAAGCAAAAGGAACAGCTCATGTAAACTTCTAGAGCAACTGTTTACACCGCGGAGTGAAACGGAGCGGGAAGAAGTTAAGACCACAGGGGGTACTTCTAGAAGTCTTTGGATAAGGGAGAGGTTAAGTAGATATGTTGTACGTGTGACTTAGTTAAAGAAAAAGGTAGTCACTAAAACAGTGATGAGTATTCAAGGCTCAAAAGTGGACAGTAAACATGATTTTGCTACTGTTTTTGGAATAATAAGATTGCGTAACTTTGGAGTAGATAAGAAGTATAAACAACGTCTTCTTTTACTTTAATACACTGAAATACAGCGTAAAAAAAAGCACCTGCTATAAAAACAAGTGCCTTTTACTATGTGACCGTGGAAGGATTCGAACCTTCAACCGCTTGATTCGTAGTCAAGTACTCTATCCAGTTGAGCTACACGGCCATCTTTCCTTGCGGGAGGGCAAATATATAGTAAAATGTTAGCCTGTTACAAGCCTAAAAGATTTTTTTGGAAATAAATTTTAGAGGAATGAACCCCGGTGAGGATAGCTTATTGAATCTCAACAGTTAAGCCTACATCAAGCATTAAATCTGCCTTTGAGCGAAGCTGCTCGTATGATCCAGAGAGTACTTGGCACTTACCTTTATAGTGTGTAATCCATGCACATTGCTCCGCTTGTTCTTCAGTATGATCACATACCGTACACAACACTTCAATCACAAAGTCAAACGAGTTCTCATGGTCGTTAAACAAGACCAAGGACTGTTCCTTTAAAACAACAGAGTCGTGACTAGGTTGATATTTTTCTTGCGTACTCATTGTGTAAAAGTAAGACCTAAATGGAGATAAAAACACAGTACCTCTACTACTTTTTTAAACGAACTAACTAAGACTCCTTGATGCCGAATCTGCGCTTGAGTAGCTTGATTTTTCCTTTACCTGCAAGGTTGTAGGTAAATGCTGGCTGGTCGCCTTTTGCTGCAACGCTACGGTCCTTGGGATCTTTGGCTAAAATGCCCGTATTAAACTCTTCGTCACTACTGCGCAAACTCATTACAGTTCCCTTGAATGCGATATAGAAGTAATCCGTTCCGTTATCTAAATAAAGTGTGATTTCACTACCTCGGCTGCGTTCTTTAATTTCTATGAGACAATCTACCTCTGCAAAAACAGGAATATCATATATGTTTTGAATATAACCTTTGCCATTGCTTCTAAAACTCTTATAACGACCATTGTATTCGAGCTGTACACCACTCATTACGAGACTTTTACGTAATACTTTTGGAAATCCCCCCTCTATTTCAATACTTGCTAAATCTCTCAAAAAACTCTCACCTTCTTCTTGTCCTAAGAGACTAAGAACTCCTTGATTGTAAGCTTCTTCTTCACTTCTAATGCTGCCTGTCCCGTCAGAGAAAAGCCCTCCTATAAATTCCCAAGCAGCCTTGTCAACAGGAGCATCAATCATCCAAATTGCATCTAATTTGACCTCATCTTTATTCAAATTGTGACGCACTTCTCCTGCCATGGACATTGAAACAGCTCCTGAATTTTCAAGTAGACTAATTGCTCCCG
>CBFHHP010000044.1:3744-11973 GCA_965655745.1 uncultured Schleiferiaceae bacterium | reverse complement strand
TATTCAAATTGTGACGCACTTCTCCTGCCATGGACATTGAAACAGCTCCTGAATTTTCAAGTAGACTAATTGCTCCCGTTGCATATAGGTCACAGTCATAATTATGAAAGACTAAATATGGGTCTGGGACATTGCTATCTCTGAGCTTTTCGTACGTGGTGATTACGTAACCCTGCTCTTGGTGATCATAGAAAAGAACTCCTGTTGCCGAGATAAGCTCTATATCCGCACGATCTGCATATTTTGATAAGAAATTACTGTGGCCTCCTAAACTGTCTTGAGAGATGTAAATACCATTAAACGTATTATCCCGTAACTGTGTGGGATCATTCTCCGGAAGTTCAATCACGATGTCAGTAGGATCAATATAACTTGCAATATCAAACCAGGTTGTCTGTAAGTTGTCACAGTCATTTTGTATTAGAATAGACCCCATGAAAAACATTGGCTCTTGGTCGGCTTCGAGTTGTACTTTTCCTCGATAACCGAAATACGGACTTAAGAAGAAGTCGTCTTTTTCTTCAATTTCTGCCAAGCCAATGGTCATACCGGCAGTATCTGGTTTAATACTTTCAAATTTGATAGGCCACGTAGAACCTTCTTCGTCTAAATAATCGTACATACCGTGCGCAGTGTAACGGTAATGGCCGCGTATCCGTGCAGTAGCCTCATAGAAGGTATGTAATTTTGAGTAACGGTTGGCGATTATTTCTGAATTCATTAATGCGTCCATAGCAGCATTAACGCGTATAACTACATAACCGTCATTTGGAATAATTCGTGCGTCAGCCACATCAATTTCAGGAACATCGAATGCTTCGAGCACACTTGGTGCCAAGTCGAAACGAGCAAATCCGGCACTGAAGTCTAGGCTATCTTGCAACGGATGGGTACTGACTAAATAAGCTTCATTGTCCGTATTATGCTTAATGTCAACTTTGGCTCTGTCCATTTGCCATTCTGCATGATCCATATAAGCCATATATTGGTTAGCAGGAAATTCTAGGAAACTCGCCGGGTCCAATTTATCAAAAATACCTTCGCGCTTATCAAAATCTACAATGGCTGAACTCTCCAGCATCTGGAAGGCCCACTGTTCATCTGTACTAGCTGTTTTTACTCTAAAATCTTGATCAGCACTCTCAAATGATCGTCTAAAGAAGTTGTAGCCTTCTCTATCACTATTGTGTTTGGCTGTCAAATAACGTACTTCACCCGTACCAAACAATCCATTGATACCATAACTAAGTTGACCCTCGGCAACTACATTCTCATCTCCATACATGGAGAATGGATTCGTTGTAGAATTTGCTTCTAGATAATCATCATAAGGGAACCAATGAAATGGATTGTCGCTTCCAGAAGTTTCAGGATAACCATTACCTGAAAACGACTCGTTTATTTCGAAGGTGGTCGCCCTTCCTTTTGCATCATCCGGGAACATCAGGATGTCCGGACAAACGGTTGAGCTTTGGAGGTAAGAAATCTGGCCTTCTGCATGAAGCCCTTGATTGGATAGGGCTATATCTCCTTCAAAGATGCCCTTACCACGGTAATTAGGCACATCAGACAAGGATGTAGAGAATCCAAGCGAATAGTCAGGCATTACTTGCAATGGGTGAGGAAACACAGGGAAAATATCAGCGCTGTGGAAGGTAGCGTCGAAAAGAATTCCATCAGTAGTTGTATTGTCTAGGGAATCAATAGTGAATGGTTCAACAGCCATATAGAATCTAGATCGGTCATAGACACCATCGTGAATTTTCTTATCGTCGTAATAGACAAAAGAATTATTAAGAGCTTGGAAAATAGGATATTCCGGGTAATATTCCTTGGAACTTTTGTTATCCGGTTGATCAATAAGAAGTTGGCCTTGTAGATCTGAAAGTACGGTTTGAACATCTACTAATGCAGCCATTTCCCCTGGTGGTGGATCAAATTCTCGAACCTTAAAACGCATCGAATCGATCTTCGGCATATCGATCCTAAATCCATCATAATCAAAGGTGTATCCTTGACCCCAATAATTGAACAACCCCGCATTAATTCTGCCATCGAAGGTGAAATCCATACCTTTTTTCATAGTGATTTTACCTCCACGAGGATATAAATTGACTTGTTGCGAATCACTTACCGCAATTCGCTGTACGCCGGTAATATCCATCTCATAATTTAGTAACGAAACTTGAGCATTGCTGCCCTGATCTATACGAGAAACAAACTGAATTACATCATAATCACGTTTTCCGGTCCAATTTTCTAAGTATTCGAAGAGTCTCTCAGTTAATGTAATGGTTTTGGCATCAACATCGAACTCTACAAAGCCTTGAATGGCCATTTCATACAAAAAGCGTTCACCACCCTCAGGATCCATGCGCAATGCATAAGTTAATTCTCGAAGTGGTACATTCTCATAATTGTATCCGAAAGCAGCATTTTTTAGTTCAATCAATGGATGGGTAAGCTGTAAGCCAGCAATTTGTTCCATTCTTTCAATTCGAAAATATTGTTTGGATTCAAATACAGCTGCTTGATTCGATCCTAAATTTAGATTTCTTAAAAGTAATCCAGGGGTGCCTTGATTCCAGATTAGCTGGTCAACATTCATGTCTAAGCTGTGATAGGTATCTTTCCATGAACTCAAACCGAGTCCAGTTTTATAGCGAATAATTCTTACTTGACCGGAACGAGGATCGAAACGCATTTCACAATACGGATGGTATAAGCTGTCCTCACCAAGATGCGCGGTGACCTCAACACGGCCAGAGCTCAAAAGTGAATCTCGAAACAGGAATCTACCACTGCGCAATGTGATGATCGTGTCGTTGTTGTAAGTGAACTGCACCCTCGCCATAGCGCTATCCGGCGATAAACCATAATAATTCGGACCAACGACCCCGAGACCACCTCTAAAGTGTACTTCATCATAAACATTTGGAAGCAGGAAATCATTTTTATAGCTAGCAAATCGCGGATATTGAGCATTACGCTGGCCTCGTGCACTCAAACGCTCCTCAAAAATTCCTTTGAGAGGTTCACCATAAAGCTTGGGTGCATGTAAGGTGGCCGAATCCGCCTTAAAATTTGCCTGCCGTGTATCGAGTGACCAAGTGGATAGTACTCCATACAACTCATCTTCGTATTTACCGACACGGCCCCAGAACACTGTACCTCCGCTGGCTTCAAGACGGCCAATACGCGGATAGAACCGACCTGAAGTACCCATGATAATCGTACTATCTTGACGGTAACGTCCAATGATATCGCCATCGCCGATGAGAAAATAGATTTCTTTCTGATCGAATTGCATGCTCCATTCGCTATACGGGGCCTTCCAAATCAAGTCGTTTTTTTCATAAAAGTGATGCTTAACGATATTGGCATATAGCTGATCTAAGTAATCTTTGGTACGAGATGATGGGTTTGAGCGGATGTAATCGTTTAGGTGGTCGACTACCTTTTGCAACGTACCATACTCCTCGTTGTTGTTGATGTATGCTGTGATTCGAAACAATTCTTCCCAAGCATCAGGATCGGTAATTCGCTTTCGAAGCATGTTGTTACACAGTGCAATCCAATCTTTTTCCGAATCCTCATCGATGGCATAGATCACATCGGGCAGTAATGAGTCTGCAAAGAGTACTTTACGCTCCTTTGGAAGTTTAACCAAAGTGGTAAACTCCTCTGAGAACTTATCAATAGTTGAAAAGCGGACAACCTTCTGTGCCCTCATTTGGAGCGAAAGAAACAATGCTAAAAGCCATCCGAATTTCCTCATTACTTCACCATTTTTAGACTGCGCCATTGCTCGCGCTCTTTTACACCTACGTAAGTTAATCCCTCTGATGATGCAGAATCCAGTAGCGCAGGAATGTTTTCCTCATAGAAACCGCTGAAGAATATCGTCCCTCCCTCTTTCAACGCACTCACGTAAGCTTTCATATCTGCGAGGAGTACATTTAGATTAATATTGGCGCAAATGATATCATAGGTGCCTTCGATAACATCAGCACCGCCAACATCAGCAGTCATTTTGCTTTGATTACGCTCAGCGTTTTCTAGGGTGTTTTCAATACACCATGTATCAATATCGATACCGTGCACCCTCGAAGCACCGCGCATATCTGCAAGAATTCCTAAGATACCTGTACCACAGCCCATATCGAGTACTTCGTGACCTGTAGTGTCGGTTTCTAGCAACCATTGAATCATCATGTGCGTGGTTTGGTGGTGTCCCGTCCCAAAGGACATTTTCGGCTCTATGAGCATAGGATACTCGAAACCTTGTTTCTCTTCGTGGAATGGTGCTCGAATGTATACGCGACCATCAACCTCAATAGGATCGAAGTTGTTTTCCCATTCCGCGTTCCAATTGACCTGTTCGATTTCCTGGGTAGCACAACTCGTTTGCACACCCTCCCAAAGAAGTGCTTCCTTCACGGCAGCCTCATCGTAATCTTCTTTGATGATGTATGCCTCAAAACCTTCTGCAGTCTCTGAAAAGCTTTCAAAGCCTAAGGCACCCAGTTGGGCAATAAAAATGTCGCGGAAAGGCTCAAGTGGTTGAACCTTCACCGCGACTTCAATATAAATAGGCGTATCCGACATGGATTATGCGTTTGTTCTAGCAGCAATGATCGCTGTAAAATCTTCTGCTTTCAATGAAGCACCGCCGATCAAACCACCGTCAATATCTGGCTGAGCAAAGAGTTCAGCAGCATTGCCTGGTTTACACGAACCACCATAAAGCACAGTAACATTCTCAGCAGTCTCTGCATCAAAGCGCTCGGTGAGCCAAGCACGGATGCCTGCATGTACCTCTTGCGCTTGCTCTGGTGTTGCCACCTCGCCAGTACCAATAGCCCAAACTGGCTCGTATGCCAAAATGATGTTATCCATGTCTTCAGCGATGAAGCCTTCAAGACCTTCAGTACATTGCTTTAGGATGACATCCATAAACGCCCCGCTTTTACGCTCTTCCAATGTTTCACCAATACAGTAAATGGCGGCCAATTCATTATTCAAAGACTGCTCAATCTTCACCTTACAGCTCTCGTTTGTTTCGCCAAAGTACTGACGGCGCTCGCTGTGGCCGATGATTACCGCATCAAGATCCATGCTCGCTAGCATGGGAGCGCTAATTTCTCCAGTATAGGCACCGCTGTCTTTCTCGTGTACGTTTTGTGCAGCAACTGCGATGTACTCGTTGTCCACCAATGCACCCACTACATCGCTTAAATACAATGCAGGCGGTGTGATGATCACACCAGTTTCACCCACTACTTCTTCCGTCAAAGATGCCTTTAGTCCATCGACCAATTCCATCGCTTCCGCGTAAGTAGTATTCATTTTCCAGTTTCCAGCTACGATTCTACGTCTCATTATTGTGTTGTTTTTGATGTGTCGTTTTAAAATAATTCTGCCCGAACCCTTGGGTCCAAAATGGCGTATGCTATATCCACCAAGGTGGTGATGATGACAAAGATGGCAGCAATGACCAAAACGCATCCCATTGTCACCGGCAAATCTCGTGTATTTAATGCTTCAACCAACAGTTTCCCCATACCGTTCCAACCAAAAATAATTTCAACGAAAACGGCACCCGCCAGCAAGGAAGCGAACCATCCACTAACAGTGGTAATAATAGGGTTGCTGGCCACAGGAAGAATGTGGCGCAGAAGTACACGGCCTTCCGGAATTCCTTTTGCCCGCGCAGTACGCACAAAGTCCATCGCCCCTACGTCCAAGATGCTTTTACGGGTCAATTGAACAATGACTCCAATAGGACGTATTCCGAGTGTTAGCGCCGGGAGTATCAAATTTTTAAGCTGTAAGTAGCGCTCCCCACTATAGTCGTCCACCTCGTACAAGGAACCGGTTAAGCTGAGCCCTGTCCACGGACCTAATAAGTAAGCGAAAACCCATGCGAGTAACACTGCCGTAAAGAAAGACGGCAAACTCATACCCAAAGAACTCAAAGTCGTCAGTGTATGATCGATCCAACTGCCTTCGTTGTAAGCAGCAATGGCACCTAGAAACATACCCAACAGTACCGCGAAGCCAATCGAAGTAGCGGCAAGTAGCGCTGTATTGGGAAAGGTTGCAGCGATAAGCCCACGAACAGATTGGCCCTGTCGCTGGAAACTCTCGCCTAAATCTGGTGCCGAAAAGGAAAACCCATCACTTGTATCGAAGGGAAGTATTCTGCCCAAGTAGTTCACGTATTGAAGGGCCACCGGTTTATCCAAACCGTATTTCGCACGAACTGCAGCGAGCGCCTCAGGGTCTTCTCGCTTGCCCAGCATCATTTGGGCACTGTCGCCAGGCACGATGGTAAAAAGGAAGAAAACAAGCGTGGCCACCCCCCAAAGGGTGAATAAAGCCAATGCTATTTTCCGCCCTGCAAACGCCATTACCTCGGACTGTCGTTGTGGTGGAATTTCTTCACCACACTGCCTTTATTCAAAACGACCCACCCAGGATTAGAACGCACCATGGTCTTCAGAGTTGTTTCATCCGTAAAAGCAAACGGCGTTTGATTTGTCAAACCGTAGCTGGCAAAATCTTCTGGCATTGAAGCGCTCAGTACAATGTGCGGCGTCCCCTCACCTGCAAGCTTCTCAAGTGTCGGCAAGACGTTGTCCCATCCTTTCTCCGAAGTCTTCGCGTGGTTATAGGCCACCAACAGCCAAACCTCATCCAAAGCCAAAATACTGTCCGTGATATCGCCGTAATCGTTCATGATACTAAAGTCATGCACCGGCGGCTCATACCCTTCTGCAACCTTGACCGTTTTACTAAGCTCGCTCAGCATGGTCCACTCGGTTTTCTCCCACCACTTCTCGCTGATGTACTCCGTTGAAGTGATCTCCGTCATTTCACCCGCCTCATTCTGCATGGTGTAAATAACCTCATATTTCGGTGGCTCTAAGCCAAGCTCTTCTGCCGGCTTCATGCCTTCAATGATACTTAAACCTTCAGCGTACGGACGGAAATCACGCGAAGGAAGGTGATTCATCACTTGGTAGGTAAATACAATACTAAAGCCCAATCCAAAGGCCATTAAGGCATAAGATGTGATTTTTGGAACGCTGCTAAAAATTTGCTTTTCACCCCACCAAAGGATCAAGATGAGCCCACAAAGGACAACGTCCTTATAGAATGACTCCCACGGCGTCAAAGGAATGGCATCGCCGAAGCAACCACAATCGGTCACTTGATTGAAATACGCGCTCCAAAAAGTCAAGAACGTGAAGAACCCAATCATTCCACTGAGCAACAGTAGCACCGCTCGCTTCCAAAGACCTAGTAACAGTGCTAAACCTAAAAGCACCTCAACCGCCACCAAAATAATGGCAAGCGGCAATGCCAACGGTTCGAAGATGGGAAGATTTAGTACTTCTTCGCTGAAGTACTCCTCCAGCTTGAAACTAAATCCTACTGGATCATTCATCTTCACCAATCCGGAGAAAATAAACAGTCCACCTACAAGTACTTGTGCGATTCGGGTCAAGAATAATTTCATCATATTAAGCCGATTTTTCCATGAACTTGATTAACGCAAAAACACTGTAATTGATCATATCCAAGTAGTTCGCATCCAAGCCTTCGCTCACCAGCGTCTTACCCTGATTGTCTTCAATTTGCTTAACGCGCAAGAGTTTCTGGATGATTAGGTCCGTAAAGCTCGAAACGCGCATATCTCGCCACGCCTCACCGTAGTCGTGATTCTTCTTCAGCATCAGCTCCTTCGCTTCATTGGCTTTTTCTAGGTAGGCCGCGGAAGCTTCTTCCCAATCCATATCGGGTTGTTCTGCAATGCCCTTATCCAACTGGATCAACGCCATGATGCTGTAATTCAAAATACCTATGAACTCTCCTTCAAGCGGATCGTCCACCAATTGTTCGCCTTTTTGCTCAATGCTACGCAGGCGTTGTGCTTTGATAAATATTTGATCGGTCAACGACGGCAAACGCAAAATGCGCCAGGCCGTGCCGTAATCTTTTCCTTTTTTCGCAAAAAGTCCGTGGCATTTAGAAAGCACGGCATCGAATTGTTCAGCTGTATTCATTTGTTAGCTTTGCTTCTAGAACGAAGATACGAAGAACAATGCTGGAGTTTTTGCTAAAGGTCGAAGGGACAATTCACACCTTATCCACACCGTGGGTCATGGGTATATTGAACATCACCCCAGATTCTTTCTTTGAAGAGAGCCGATTCTCCAGCGC
>CBFHHP010000044.1:0-3646 GCA_965655745.1 uncultured Schleiferiaceae bacterium | reverse complement strand
CTGAAAAGGCCGCCCATCGCGCGGAAGAGATGATTGCTGACGGCGCGAAAATCATTGATATTGGTGGATATTCCTCACGTCCTGGTGCAGATGCTGTTTCTCCAGAAGAAGAATGGCAACGCCTGAAAAGCGTCATTCCTGCCGTGCGCGCCGTGGTAGATAAACATCCGGGTACATTCATTTCTGTCGATACCTTTCGGGCAAGCGTAGCGGAAAAAGCTGTAGGTGCAGGCGCACACATGGTCAACGACATCAGTGGCGGAAATTTGGACGAGCGTATGTACGAGGTAGTTGCCAAACTCCAAGTCCCCTACATCATCATGCACATGCAGGGCGATCCAAGCACCATGCAGATCAACCCCACCTACGAGCATGTCACACAAGAGATCGTCAAGTTCTTTAGCGAAAAATTACCCCAGCTACACGCCATGGGCATTCACGACACCATTGTCGATGTAGGCTTTGGATTTGGGAAAACTCTCGAACACAACTACCAGCTCTTGCGTGAGCTCCATGCCTTTCAACTGTTGGGTCGCCCAATTCTTGCAGGTGTGAGTAGAAAGAGTTTGATCTACAGAGCCTTGGGCACGACAGCCGATGAAAGCCTCAACGGCACAACCGCATTACACATGGCCGCTCTGCTGCAAGGAAGTAACATCTTGCGCGTGCACGATGTGAAAGAAGCGATGGAAACCATTACCTTGTTTAACGAATTAATGCCAGAAGGCATCCACCACCTACTCTACCCATGGGAGCGTTAAACTTCGGAGTGCTCGATGCACTAGATATCATCATTGCAGCCTTTTTGCTGTACCAGATTTACCGACTGCTGAAAGGCACCGCCGCCATCCGTATCCTCTTGGGAATGGTCGCCATTTACCTCCTATATCGCTTGGTCCAATTGCTCGAAATGCGTCTGCTCAGTGAATTCCTCGGCTCTTTCATGGGTGCGGGACTCATCATTTTGATTATTGTCTTCCAGCAAGAAATCCGAAAATTCTTATTAGTGGTTGGGTCGGCCACCTTTACCCGTCGCCAAGGTTTACGAAACTTATTAAATTTAAGTACGGAAGACGAGGGTGCAAAAGCCTATGTAGATGCCATGGTGAGCGCCTTGGTAGAATTGGCCGCAACAAAAACTGGAGCGCTGCTTGTAATCAAACGCTCTGACCCACTAGGTTCCTATGCTTCCTCCGGTTCTCCGATGAATGCAGATCTCAGTAAAATACTCTTGGAAAGCATCTTCTTCAAAAACGCACCCTTGCACGATGGAGCAACCATCGTTGAAGGCGGCAGCATCATTGCGGCCGGGACCGTACTCCCCCTTTCGGAGCGCAGCGAACTACCCGCCCGCTTCGGCCTCAGACACCGCGCAGCCGCTGGTATTTCTGAGAGAACAGATGCGCTAGCTGTAACGGTTAGCGAAGAGACGGGCAACATCCACATTTTCTACGACGGAGACTTCGAAAAGGTCCATGCAGAAGACCTTACGGTACGCTTAGCCAAGCTCCTTCAGAACAAATAGCAATCGGCGCGCTGCATTCATTAGCGACAACCATACAGTTTCATAGAAGTCCAGAATTTCCTGTGGTAGTATATCTGCAAAAATCAGCAGAGGAATACATGCCCATATCATTAGGGTTATGAGGGGAACGACCAATAGATTTCCAGCAAGGAAATAAGGACTAGAACCACCGAACGCTCCTTGCACAATAGGCAAAGTGGCCGACCATGCAGCTAAGGAAATCTGAATCGGCACAAAAAACCAACTCCCTTTTTTTCTGCTGCGCCTGTAGCTGTAATGAAGAATGAGTTGCTCTCCTTTCCCTTTTCGTAATGCCAGCAAAATGGCAAATACTGCCGTATAGCTCAGCTGAAAAGACAAAGTCCTCGGTGCCGCAGGGTTGACGAAATAATGACCAATGGCAACGATCATAGGAAAATGCAACGAGGGGATGCGCCATTGTTGTAAGATCGTCAACCTTGCCAATGAATACATCCATACAGCACGCAACACCGAGGGGCTCGCACCCACCACATGTGCATATACAAACAGTACTACGCATTGAATAACGTGCGCCACTACCTTTCCCTTTGGACTGCGTACCCAACTAAAGAAAGGACGAAGCAGCATCACCCAAAAGCCAATATGGAATCCACTGACAGCGAGCACATGCGAGATGCCTAAATCACGAAAAACGGTCAATGTAGATGCTGGTAAATCGCTCTTATCTGCAAGTAAAACGGCCCTTAAAAAACCTCCGTATTGCCCATTACTAGCCAACTGAATGCGTGTGCCAAAAGCATTGGTAAGCTGCTCTATGGAAGTACTGAACTCGACAGGCAGAGTTAGAGGATGCCAATACCTCCAGTTTTCAAAACGCACAAGCAGGCACAGCAGAAGAACAGCTGCTGCTACAACCCGTAAATCTTTCAAAAAAGACCGCCAAGAACGCGGGAAAAGCAAGGCACCCAATAAAACAGTGAGATCCAAACCCCAACTCTGGTGCAGGGTACTGAACATACAGGTAAAGAAAAGCGCGCGAAGAACCATGCTTTTTAAGCTGGCACATATGCTTATAAAAACCTAAAAATCTGAAGAACTAAAAGTTTTGAACCGGCTCGAAACTGAGCTTTTGGAAATAGAAATCGAGAATCTCTTTCCAGTGGAATCCTCCCATTGCCATGCGCATAGCGCCTTGTTGAGACATGCCCACACCATGACCGAAGCCATAGCCTTCAAGATGAACAGTATCACCCACTGCGTTTGCTGTAAAGTAGGTACTGCGCAGTTTAAAATGACGACGCAAAGTCTCTAATTTAAAGGTCTCGTCGCCTATTGTAAAATGCGTTTGACGCCCTTCGGGCAACCCTTCGAAAAAAGCGTTCCAATCAAAATCTGCGGGTACTTTAAGATAGGCGTTCCATTCGGATAAAGGAATATCCTTGGTCCAGCGATAAGCGTTCTCATTCTTACTAAAAGGATCAAATACGGCCCTACAATAAGGCAATTTTTTCGACCACACATCGTGAGGAAGGACCGTCTGCCCTCCGCTATTGCTGTGGTAAAAACCAATAATAGGGCTGCCTCCGTATGTTGCTATTGTATCTTTAGTCTGCTTTACAGCCCTCGAAATCATTAAGGCATTTTTTCCATGCGGAACACCCTTGAATGCCTGAGAAGTCTGATCGTCTTTAATGCTAAAACCTTCCTCTTTATGCTTACCTATATTTGTAATTAGCCAGGTTCGTGCCAACACGGATTGCGCTTTATGGTATTCCGACTCAGCAGACATACCTCCTTCGGCTTCAACCACACCCGCGATATATGATTCCACCGGAACTTGTACTATAGTCTCCAAATAGGTAAGATTTGGGCGAATTATCACCTTACCTAAATATGGCCTTATTGGGGTCCAATTATTACCATGACGAATTCGGATTTCTATGGTATCACTAGGGCTTATAACAATAGAATCACACGCGGCTTTATTCAGCATTAGCTCATTTCGGAAAGTGTACAATGGATGTGCATCGTCTTCACCATAATTCAAAGTAAATATACTGTCGGGCGTATGGGCTGTTAATGTGTACGTGCCTGATTTCACTTTTAACTGAAGCCTGCCGTATTCCACATCTGCGAACG
>CBFHHP010000043.1:14462-15411 GCA_965655745.1 uncultured Schleiferiaceae bacterium | reverse complement strand
TAAATTCTGCAAAAGTTAAACCATAGAGAGTGCTAATGGAAGCACTGTAAGATTGGTTATTTAATTCGATTTTACCGACTGCACCGCTTGGAGCATTGGAATAATATACCCTAACCGTTTGGCTAGAAGCTGATTGTTCAGAAGCATCTAGTTCCGCTCCCCAACTTGGCGAAATACTATCAATCTGAGGAATAAGAACCACTGAATTATCCACTACAACGTTCTTACTTACAGAATCTGTACAGAACCTATACCATAAATCAAAAGATCCCGTCGCCAAAGTAGTAACTTCACCCGTAGTGCTATTAACAGTAGCAACCGTTGTATTTGAAGAGCGCCACGTACCCGAATAATTCGCATTAGTATAGAACATGGTATGTGATGGGGGCAAAGAATCTAGACCATTAATTGGTGTTAAAACTGGTGCACTGCTAGCGATATTTGTGCGAACAGGAAGGGAGGAAATCTTACAGCCTGATTCCTCAATAGTTTGTCTGATCTCTTGACTTTCCGTGGAAGAATAAGTGGCACCAAAACCAGTGTAGCCCCAACCGTATGAGCGTAATACTTGAAATTCGGCGGAATAAGGATGGGATGAATATATAGTAACCGGACTGCCGTCACAACTTGACAAGTCACCCGATAAGACAGGACGAGCGGAACTTAAAGTTTTCTCGGTTACTGCTTGAGAAATAGAGCTTTCGCTACCACAACTTCCTGTAACTTCAACAGAGTAGCTACCCGTTTCTGAAGGAGCGAATGCATTACTTGTTGCCCCAGGAATCAGTGCGTTATCCTTGTACCACTGGTAGGTGAAATTTGATTTTTGTTGATCCAAATAATACAACTCAAAATATCCTCCTATCGTGATGGAATTATTCGAGTTATCCAAATCAGTGGTCTGTACCCGTAACGAGAAATAATCCGAAAGGTATGCAGTTACATCTAT
>CBFHHP010000043.1:0-9728 GCA_965655745.1 uncultured Schleiferiaceae bacterium | reverse complement strand
TTGCTGAGCTACAACACTTCCATACTGGAGGAAAGCGAAAAAGAGAATTAAACTGACGCGTAACGCCCTTGTCATTCGTTCAGAAACACCGTTTGATACCATCTGGCTGTAATTAAAAATTCATGCGAAATTACATGACCACATCTATACTGAGGTTAAAACAGGGATATCGCTTTTGAGCTTTCTTTGTGCTTAAAAATATTTTTATCAGATTTGCGAATAATTCGACTCTATGAGATTCCGTGCGATACAGTTTTTAATCCTAGTCTACAGCCCTATTATGGCTAGTACTACTGCTGTACATTCGCGACTTGTAAACCCCTTGAACCAAACCCAAGAAACGTCGCCCGCATATTTCTATGAACGTTTTAAACCTAATGCTCACACTGTACTTCACTTTGAACTCATCGCAGAGAATCTCATTGTAAATACGACCCAAGGTCGATTCCAGAGAATAGGCCCGAATCAATACATACAGTCACCTCAGATTTTAGACTTCCCTTGTAATTTGAACCCAAATCAAATTTCCATACGAAATGGGGAACTTTTGATAGCCCATGTCCAAACAAGTAACATTGAAAGGTCTGGAGAATCTATTAGATTCATTGGCAATAAACACATTGGAACATACTCCGGCGCATATCACAATGGCAAGGCCCTGAAAAATATCCAACATTGCTCTGGCGCAATTCGAATGTTTAAAGACACTACTTATGTTTGTTGGGATGGTCTATCTATTTATTACAATGACTCTCTTATTAAAAACTTCAGCGGCAAGGTTGTGGGTAACTTTCAACTTCAAGAAAAAAACTACGGTCGACTTGGAGACATCTATGTAAAAAATGATAGCTGGACGCTTTTCACAACCACCGGTATATTTCGGCTTAACCCGAGCTCCAAAGCTCTGGATACAATATATCAACTCAGAAATCAAAGTGAAACAAGACATGCTCCTATTCTAAACAACTTTAACGATGTTGCCTATCACAATCATTGGCTTAACCTACAAAAAGACGGTTCCATTGCTTCCATCGATTCCTTTGAATCCAATATTTTGGATATTAGCCGATCCATAAAACCTTTGGTTACTACTGAACAAGGTTTGTTCGAATATGACTTCGATTCAAGAGAGCAAACATTATTAGTACCCGGGTCTTTTCACAATGGTGAATGGGTGAATAATGAGTTCATTATTGCCACTTCTAATTACGGAATGCTTCGAATTGACGCTACGACTAAATTTATCGATACCTTGTTTCATAATGAATTTAATCACAATTCGTTGTTAATTATCGGAGATTCTATATTTGCTGGCGCTATAAATGGGTTATACCAAACCACAGTACAAAACTTTATTAACCAAACAATCCCTGAGCCAGTCCGTATTACAACAAATTCGCAAAGATCACTCAATTACATACTTTTGTTGGTTGTACTTTTTATAAGTATTCTTCTAGCACAACTACGCTACATTCAAAAAAAGAATAAGAACCTACTAATAAATACCAAAAGCCCACATGAGGTAATCACACGAGACACCATTCAAAATTTCATTAAAGAACATATTAAAACTGTGACCATAGATAACTTGAGAAATCATTTTAATCTTTCACAAAATACTCTATATGAGCTCTGCCAACCAGAATCGCCTGGCAAAATCATTCGGGACGAGCGCATCAGAATCGTAAAAGAACTCTTAGAAAATGATGCTCCGATTGAAACACTTATCGAACAAAGCGGATTCTCAATATCGTACCTCACGCGTAAAATTCTACCTGAATTAAAAAATGTGAAAGACCCCAATCAGTTGGATTAACACCACCTCTATTTAAGGGTTTGAATTTTACTTGTAATACTAAACTTTAAATAGCTAATATTTTCTTGTATCGACTAGATCAATTCCCATGAACAGGTCGTTGAAACAAAAAAACTATTACGGTTGTACCATGGCGTCCGATTTTTTGAAGATATACTAAAGATAATTTCTTCTGACGCAATTATTATCTCATAAAGGCAATTGCTCCAAATAACAAAAGCTCAAATTATAAGTCGTCAGCATAAGTTGGACTAAAATTCGTGTTTTTAATGGAGACCTGAAAAGTTATGAAAGAGTCTCCCATTCAGCCTTGTTTCAAGTGAGACAAATTAGAGCTATGGCAAGTCAGGAATAAGTTAACTATTTAAAAAAATAGGTTTAGCTACAAATATCGTCCGAGACTCGGGTAGAGTCGAATAAAGTTGCTCGCTGCGAAAACTGCTCGTGTTCTTCTAAGAATAGTAGCACCATTTCATCTTCATCAAATCTATCTAGGATGGAGTATCCCGCAGTATTCGAGCCCTTAATGCATCAAACTTTTCGACTGTCCGTTCACGTCAAATATTGACAGATTTGACAAAAATCGTCTTATATTCAGATCTAACATTAACCACACTGTCATTCATTAACCACACTGTCATTATTCGATGATTGAACGTTGTTGGCTACTGTTATCAAGTATCTGAATTCAAGTTTCTGATTACCACTGGCTAATCCTAAACGAAGAAACCCTCTGAAGTTTCCTTCAAAGGGTTTCTGAGTAGACATTCTGGAGAAAAGGTCGAAGTCGTGACCTGAGATTTATACTGAGCCCTAAGACAAACGAACTATTGTCTTAAATAACGACGAATTTTTGGTTGCGCTCCATTCAGCTCGCTGCATGTC
This sequence comes from uncultured Schleiferiaceae bacterium, assembly GCA_965655745.1. Lineage (GTDB taxonomy): Bacteria > Bacteroidota > Bacteroidia > Flavobacteriales > Schleiferiaceae > UBA10364. The sequence continues at coordinate 7,027 of CBFHHP010000043.1, read as the reverse complement.
CCTATATCACCATTAGGCCAAAACCAAACCGCCTCACCTTGGGGTTCGCGCTCACCGTATCGGATCAACAAGGGCTCTTCTGCCATCGTTTGAATTACGCTCGCTGAACGATGCCTTGGCCATAATAATACGCGCTCATAATTGCGGAGGACGATATGAGCAGAATCGGCACCAAAGGTCTTACAGTCAGCCCCTGTTACCAAATACATAGATAACCGCCCAACTAATTGAGCAGTATCTACAGCTGGATCTGTATTAGGAATAAGCTGATACAACCCATTCTTGCTTTCTCGTTTAGAAATGAAATACCAAGCCTTATCTACGGGATCTATAAAAAATGCTTCTACATCCTTCGGCCCCTCGGAATACGTAAATTCTATGGAGTCGATGTTTGGCGTTATCACATTGAATGCCATAGATGTATCCACAGTCGAAGTATCAGGCTCTAAGAATTCATAGGCCTTGACCGTTGACCTAATCTGTAGATTATCACCTATATCCGCTATGATTATTTTGTTATGTCCCTGAACGTCTTGGTATATGTCCATGCTTTCCCAATCAGTATTTCTTATGCTTGGAATGGAAAGCGTTGAAACCAATCGACCAGATGTTCCTTCAAACAAGAAAAGTTCGGGCTCATTTCCCGAATCGTTAATGGTCCAAAAACATCCGTCAAAAGAATTAGATGCTACTGCACCAGAAGATTCCGAAATACTAATAATACTATCACTTAATATGGGTATTTCATTGAAATGCCTTGCGACTCGAAGGGAATCGAAAACAAAATTATTTATGAAATAAGCAGATGGCTCAGGCGACGGCAAAGGCTCCTTGGCGCATTGAACTGCACAAACAACAATAAGAATAAATACTCTCCAGGTCATTTTACGAACATACGCTTCTGCTTCCGCTTGGATTTTTAAATCATTATTAATTCTGGGCGTATTGAAGTTTACCAAAAGACTGATAATTAACATTTTACAAACATAAAAGACAAAAGATTTTAAACCCTTCTTAAATCTCAAGTCATTTTGGATTCTTTGTTTAATGGTTCAAAACAAAAATAAAATGAAAAGATTTTTACTCGTTGTTTTGGGGCTCTTCAGTGTTGGCCTCATGGCACAAAATTCAGCTGTTCAAGGAACAGTTGTTGACTTTGACAAATTCCCTATGCCGGGCGCCCTTGTAAGCGAATCTGTATCGGGACAATCTACAGTAACAAATGATTTAGGTCAGTTCACCCTTACTGGTCTTTCTAGTGGCGAAGTTACTTTGGTAATCTCATCAGTTGGTTATCAAGATGTACAGAAAACGGTCACTCTTGGTGATAACGAATTAGCAACCGTAAATGCAGAATTAACTGCAGGTTCTAATGAACTTTCTGAAGTTATCGTAACAGGGAACTATTTCCGTAATCAGGCGAAAGCACTTGCGCAACAACGTCAAAATACCGGTGTTACGAATGTTGTGAATGCCGATCAGATTGGTAGAACACCCGATGCAAATATTGGTGATGCACTAAAGAGAATTTCTGGTATTACCATCCAAAATGACCAAGGGGAAGCGCGTGATATCATCATTCGCGGTTTAGCACCTCAACTAAATAGCGTCATGGTTAACGGTGAGCGTATTCCTTCAGCGGAAGGTGATAACCGTAAAGTACAGCTTGATCTTATTCCATCGGACATGATTCAGACTGTTGTAGTGAACAAAGCAGTTACTGCAGACATGGATGCAGATGCAATTGGTGGAGCGGTAAACCTAATCACCCGTCAAGCACCTAACCGCCAGCGTATCTCTTTAACAGGCGGTTCTGGTTACAACTTCCTTTCTCAAAAACCAATTTGGACAGGAGCAGCGATCTACGGAAACCGTTTCCTAGACAACAAATTGGGCGCTGTTTTTTCAGTTAGTGTTAATGACCACGATTTCGGTTCAGACAACGCTGAAATGGAGTGGGAATTTGATGACGCTGGTAACCCTTCTATCGTTGATTACCAGGTACGCGGCTACAATGTTCGTCGTCTACGTCAATCGTACTCTTTGAGTTTAGATTACGACCTTACAAAAGGTCATAAGCTTTTCTTTACTGCACTTCACAATGATCGTAAGGATTGGGAAAACCGCTACAGATTGCGTTACAAGGATATCGAATCTAACGGTGATGGAACTTACAACGCTGAAGTTCGCAGACAAACCAAAGGTGGCGGAGCAGACGTGAATTACCGCAGATTGGAGCATCAAATTGCGAACAACTTTGCTCTTCGTGGTGAACACCTCTTCGGTAACATCAAGGCAAACTGGTCTGTAAATACGGCACGCGCTTCTGAAACAAGACCTGACGAGCGTTACATTTCTTACCGTGAAAAAGATGTGACGATGAGCATCACTTCTGATGCTGGAGAGTACGGCTTCCTTCAGATGAGACCAACTAATGCAGTGGACTTCTCAAACTTTGGTTTGAAAGAATTGACTAATGAGAACCAATTCACTTACGACCAAGACTTGAACGGTCGTCTAGATTTTGAAATTCCACTAATCACAGGACTGAAAAACACTACTTTGAAAGTAGGTGGTCGTCTTCGTACAAAAGAAAAAGTTCGTGAAAATGACTTCACTGAATACGAGTGGTTGAACGGCGATAACGAGCCAACGCTTGGCGGTAATGGATACCAATTCGAAAGAGGCGATCGCTACCTGATGGACGGTTACTGGAGCGACGGTGCAAACCAATTCATCGACCCAACCTACTTAGGCGATATTGACCTAAACGATGACGCAACATTCGCAAGCGCACTTATTCCTGAAGAATATGCTGCAGGAAATTACGACGCTACAGAGCAAATCCTTGCTGGCTACGCTATGCTTACTCAAAACTGGGGTTCTAAGCACAGAGTAGTTGCTGGTGTTCGCGGTGAGCACACGACCAACGTATATAGCGGTTTCATCTACGATATTGAGGAAGAGATTGCTACTCCATCAAACGGTGAAGGCTCATACTTGAACATCTTACCTTCTGTACTTTACCGCTTTAGCCCAAATGCTCAAACTGTAGTGAGAGCATCTGTTACTAACACTCTAGCACGTCCGAACTACTTTGATCTTGTTCCTTACGAAGAGTTCAATTCAGACGACAATGAAGTTGCATTTGGTAACCCAGAATTGCAGGCGGCTACTGCTTGGAACTTTGACTTAAATGCAGAGCGTTACCTAAGCACTTTAGGAATCATTAGTGCTGGCGTATTCCACAAAAACATCGACAACTTCATCTACGAAAGCGTATACGACGTAACATACTTGGGTGAAGCATACGAGGCTTCACGTCCTGAGAACGGGGGTACAGCAACCATTACTGGTGTTGAATTTGCATTCCAACGTCAGCTAGACTTCTTGCCTGGTGCATTGAAGAACTTCAACATTGCTGCAAACACAACGTTGACTTCTTCAACAACAAGTGGCATCCTAGACCGTACAGATGAAGTAGGTTTCGCAGGTACCGCTCCACTTATGGTCAACACAAACCTTTCTTACGAGAACAAGAAATTGATGATGCGTTTATCATACAACTACGCAGGTGCTTATGTAGATGAGTACGGTGGTGACCAATTCGAAGATCGCTTCTACGACAAGCAACACTTCTTAGACCTTAACGGTTACTACGAGGTAGCTAAGAACGTGCGTATCTTTGTTGAATTACACAACTTGTTGAACACGCCACTACGTTATTACCAGTACCAGAATCAGTACACTATGCAAATGGAGTACTACAACCTACGCGCCAACTTCGGTGTGAAGTTAGATCTCTAATACTGTATAGCTAATACAACTATTTTAAAGCACCTTGCCCCAAAGGCAAGGTGCTTTTTTAAACCATAGAACTATGAAAAAATTCCTATTCCTAGCTGCCCTAGCAACGGCCGCATGTCAAAACGCGGAAGAAAGCATCCCCACGGTAAGCGCGGACATTCAAACGACCCCATGTCTTGCTGAAGTTGAAGACGACGCCGCGGACGACCCGGCCTTTTGGCTTCACACTGAGGCAAAGAAAAGCTTAATATTTGGCTCGAATAAAAAGCGAGGTTTAGAAGTCTATGCATTGACTGGAGAGCGCCTGGCAGAATACCCTACCGGTCGCTTAAACAATGTAGATGTTGCTTTAGCCGTTCCCATGTTCGATACGGTATACGACATCGTTGCGGCGAGTAATAGAGATTACGACCGCATTGATATTTGGACCATCAACGAAAATCCTACTCAACTAAAGTTAGTTTCGGATACAGCGATGCGCACACATCTCGAAGGCGTGTACGGATTCTGTCTTTGGAACGACACTTCAAATGCTCGGACCTACGCCTTCGTCAACAACAAAGACGGCGAAGTGGAACAATGGCAATTGGTGGCCGATTCCTCCAAAATCTCTTTCAAGCTTACCCGCTCGTTTACAGCGGCAGGTCAAGTAGAAGGCATGGTTGTCGATCAGAAAAACCGCCTATTGTATTTGGGCGAAGAACAAGGTGGAGTATTCGCTTACCCACTTGACAACACTGCTGCAGAACGCATGCGTATACCTATGAGCGGCGAAGAAAATGCAGAGCTCGCTTACGACATTGAAGGTTTAGCCATCTACAGTCGAGGTGAAAAGCATCTTTTAGTCTCTTCAAGCCAAGGAAATTTCCGCTATGCAGCCTATGACATAAATGATGACTTCCGCTACCTAGGCGTTTTTGCTGTAGGCAATGGTAGCGTTTGCGATGGCACGGAAGAAACAGACGGTATAGACATATACTCTGGCGCAGTAACACGACAATACCCACAAGGTATTTTCCTCGCCCAAGACGGCTTCAACTACGACGATAAGGGCGAGAAAACCTCGCAAAACTTCAAACTAGTCGACTGGCGCAAGATTGAAACAGCCATACAGTTGAAGTAAAAAGAGGGTTTTACGATTGTTTAAAATAAAAAGGGGGCGAATCGCTGATTCGCCCCCTTTTCCTTTAATCTATTTTTTAGAATGCTTAACGGACTACGCAACAGACTAAAGAATTATAAAATTAATGCTGAGTTACGCATTGGATGTAAACCGCCTATTACCTTTTCGTAAGGTCTTGAGAAACCTCCATGAATTCATTTGTAGATTTTTATACATTCCAACAAGCACAAAAAAGCCTCTGAAGTTTCCTTCAAAGGGTTACCTTGTATCCATTCTGGAGAAAAGGTCGAAGCATAAATAACACTAATGAAAATTATTCTAGGCTCTTTGTCTTACTTGTTTTGCCCAACCTTACAATTCCTCCCGAAGCGAAATAGACCCTCTCAATCTAATTTGTTGACGTATCTTCAAACAAATCCAATCGAATATCCGGATATCTACTCTATACAAATCGGTATTGTGTGATTTTCATAAAACAAGGAAATGAAAGAAAATATTAATATCGCCGTCTTAATTGACGGTGACAACATACCATCAGCGAATGTCAAGGAGATGATGGAAGAGATTGCCAAATATGGCAACCCTACTTTGAAAAGAATATATGGAGATTGGACAAGGCCTGGATTAAACAAATGGAAGAATCTATTATTGGAAAATGCAATAACGCCCATTCAGCAATATGGCTATACTACGGGCAAAAATGCAACCGATTCTGCAATGATTATTGATGCCATGGACATACTCTACAGTGAGAAAGTTGATGGCTTTTGTTTAGTTTCCAGTGACAGCGATTTTACCAAACTGGCAACTAGACTGAGAGAAGCAGGCATGCTAGTACTAGGCATTGGAGAGAAGAAAACGCCTAATCCATTTATCGTTGCATGTGATAAGTTTATTTACATTGAGATTCTCAGGAAACAGTCGGAAGGAAAAACGGATATTAGAGAACCCGCTAAATCTTCGGTGGACAAAATCACCAACAAAGAGATCAATTTAATTGTCTCTTCTATAAATGATTTATCAGACGAGGAAGGTTGGGCGTTTCTTGGAGATGTCGGAAGTTTGATTCAGAAAAAAAGACCCAATTTTGATGCAAGAAATTACGGGTTTGAAAAGCTCACGCCTCTCATTAAATCAATTGGTAACATAGAAATCGAACAGCGCGAAAACTCAAAAAGTAGATATAAATTAATTTACGTGAAGAACAAAGAAAAGCATGCTGGGAAATCTAAAACATCATAGTGAAAACAAACTATCTCTACTTTTCCATTCTCGGTAATAAAATTCTGAAGATTAGGCCGAAATGAGACGTTACTAGTCTGCTATTCTTTCGGGAAACGACTAAAGTTTCCCATGCCATCCGAATCAATTTCATCTATGGTAGTATTGTTTTTAATAGTACTACTCTCATCATTCTGCTTTCTATTGTTGTGAATTATATTCCAAATTGTAAAGTATATATACAATGCAAACAGTATGGCTCCAACCAAAAACATTTCAATACTCATAAGCAATTAATCTTTTGGATTAGTAAGTCGACGCTGGCGGATTGCTATGGCGAATAGTAAAATTGTTCCCGGCCAATGGGCTGAATATTGTGCTCCTTCTGGATCCCCTGATAATCCTAGACCCACGGAATACAATAGGGCTATAAAAGCAATTATGATAGGATACCATTTATTAATAAAATTCATCATGAGAGATACTATTTTTTAAGTTTTTTAGAAGGTACCACTTTAATAATTCATCGAGCATTATAACTTTTCGGATTTTGATGAATTTTCGGAATACCCTAAATTTTCCGAGTTGGCTGGGACTTAAAAAGCCCTGATGCTGTGCATCAAGGCTTTTCCTTGTAGACATTTTGGAGAAAAGGTCGAAGCTCAATCGAATGGATGAAGAATGACTGTACGTGCGACTCCCGATAGCTCCGGGGCTAGCGCACAATTTTAACAAAGGCTAATGCTCTCATCTCACTACTCTTCCAACCACCGTTTGAATTCTGAGGATTTGCTCTTACTAATCAAAATCCGCTCTTGGTTGAATGACTTCATAGTTACGGACAAGCGCTGATTGAAATACGAATCGACTTTCTGA